>CAJYHD010000291.1 GCA_913773715.1 uncultured Sphingobium sp. | reverse complement strand
CGCCACCTATCTATTGATCCGCACGCCACGAATGCCAGCACTCGAACTGCCCGGCCCTCATGTCATGGTCACCCTGTGGCTGATGTTCGGGCTGGCCTTCATGGTCCAGGTAGGATTGCGCCTGGCCGGGGGCGGCGGCGGGGATTATGGCGACGAGTATCTCCTGATCCAGTCGCTACCGGTCTTTGTCATACAGATCTTCAATATCCTAAACAATCTGTTTTACGTTTCTCTGTTCGGCCTTTTGATTTATTACTTCACAGCCAGAAAATTCAGCGCCTTGGCGATATTGCTTGTCATGAGCTTTTTTCTTTTTCTCGTGGTGACCGGCGCTCGTACACCGCTTGTTCTGATCGCTTTTTCCGTGATCGTTTGCTGGGACCACTTGTACAAACGCATCTCGCCACTGGTTATTTTTCTGCTTTTTGTGTTCATCATCGGCACGTTCCTGATCCTGGGCTCGTTGCGTGGTGGAACCACTTCACTTTCGGGCGTATTCGCGCAGTCCGAGTTCATGGCTGTCTTCGTCACCGCGCTCGATATCCGCCAGATCTACCTGGCAGGATCGTCGCTCGACATGAGCGGCACCTTGTTGCTGGGTGACTTGCTGCGGCTGGTTCCGCAACAGATCCTGCCGTTCGAGAAAGTGGATCCAGCCAGCTGGTATGTCACAACATTCTATCCGGAATATGCGGCGCAAGGCGGCGGGTTTGCGTTCGGCATGCTGGCCGAAGCGGCATTGAGCGGAGGCTTCATACCGGCATTGATCCGAGGCCTGGCCTTGGGAGCCGTTCTTAGCGGGGTTTTGAACACTTTGACGAAACGCCATTCGATCTGGACGTACATCATCTATGTCTGGGTCGCCATTTCGGTGTATCAGAGTTTTCGTGATACGACTTTCACCCTGTTCGGACGTTTCTTCTTCCAGCTTGCCCCGGCAATTCTTCTCTGCGTGCTGCTCTCATCCCTGCTACGTCGCGGTGATCGTGAAATCGCGCCACCGTTTCAGCCGACACCCGGTGACCGCTAGGCGGCATGGGAGTGCGTCGCCCCGATCTGTGTGAGGATCGTGATGATGACCCACGTCCGGATGACGGGCCAAGTCAATCAGCACCATCGTGGAAGCGGTTGACGCCCAAGCGACGACATCGCATCGGGCATCTCGCAATCCATTCCATGTCCGGGGTCGTGTCGATGACAGGCTGGATTGTAAAGATCGCCGCCCTCCGGGGGGCAAGGTGTTTTGTACAAGGTGAGCCTGCTTCTTTCGTGAAGAGTCAGTCATGTGAGCGGGACCGATCGGGAATTACCGACCTCCAGTCCCTCGTCCGTCGCCAACTGCGAACAAGGTCCGCAGCATGGCATCGTTTCGAACGAAGCTATTCCATGACACTCGCAGAGCCCCGACAGGGCCTCCACGCCGGACGCGGCAGCAAGGCGAAGGCATAAGACGATGTGCGGCATTACCGGCTATCTTTCGGCCACGACGCCGATCACCCCCCCGCTGCTGGACGCCATGCGCGACGCAGCCGAGCATCGTGGCCCCGATGGCGCGGGGTCGTGGCTGTCCGAAGACAGGCGCGTAGGGCTTGGCCATCGTCGTCTTGCGATCATCGACCTGAGTGAGGGCGGGCATCAGCCGATGCATTCGCCCGACGGACGCTATGTCATCACCTTCAACGGTGAGATCTACAACTTCCGCGAACTGCGGGAGGAATTGCGCTCGGCCGGGCACGATTTCGCGACCGAGAGCGATACGGAAGTCCTGCTCGCGGCCTATCGCCACTGGGGAGCGGACGCCCTGCCCCGATTGGCCGGCATGTTTGCCTTCGCCATTTACGACAAGGTCGAGCATACACTGTTCGCGGCGCGCGACCGGGCCGGCGAAAAGCCGTTCTTCTATCGTCATGCCGATCGCGGGCTGGCGTTCGGCTCCGAGCTGAAGATGCTGCTGCAGCATCCCGCGATGCCGCGCCGCGCCGATCCGGTCGCGCTGGATCATTACCTCGCTTATGGCTATGTCCCACGAGGGCTGTGCCTTCTTGCCGGTTACGCCAAGCTGCCGGCCGCGCATTTCCTGCGCTACGACCTGACGAACGATCGGCTTACGGTCGAACCGTATTGGACGCTGCCCCAACGCGATCCCGCAGCGCCCGTCCGCTCGTTCGAAGACTTGAGCGAGGAACTGGGCGGATTGCTTGATCGCTCGGTACAACGCCAGTTAGTCGCAGACGTGCCGGTCGGCATCCTGCTGAGCGGCGGTCTGGACAGCAGCCTGATCGCCGCAACGGCGGCACAAGTATCGGGCAAGGTAACAACCTTCACCATTGGTTTCCCGGGACATGCCGCCTTCGACGAAAGCCCGCTTGCACGGCGGCTGGCAGGTGAACTGGGCACAGAACACATCGAATTGATGGTGGAGGCGGATTCATTCGACCTGCTGCCGCGCTTCGCCGCGCAGTTCGACGAGCCGATCGCCGACAGCTCGATGATCCCGACCTTCATGGTCAGCCAGTTGGTACGGAGCCGCGCGACCGTCGCACTGGGTGGCGATGGGGGCGACGAACTGTTCGGCGGCTATCATCATCACGGCTGGATGCTGAACATGATGAGGGCCCGCCGTGCCGGTATACAGCATCTGCCGCTCGCGCGCTCGCTTGCCGATCGCATGCTTCCCTACGGCTTCAAGGCCCGCAAGACCGTCCTGCGGCTGCTCGATCGCCACGACCCGGCGATCACCGTCACCCGTCTCATGGAACCGGGGCTCCGACAGGCCTTGATTGGCCGGCACCACGGCGTGCCGTATCAGGCGGCCGAGGATTACCGCGCTGATCTGGTGTCGCGTTGGCGCGAACCGCGCGAGCGCGCGATGGCACTCGATTATCTCACCTACATGTGTGACGATATTCTGGTGAAGGTCGACAGATCGAGCATGCTGACCTCATTGGAAGTACGCGCGCCGTTGCTGGATCCCGCGATCATCGAATTTGCCTTCAGCCAACTTGCCCCCGAACAACGGGCCAGTCCGATCGGCCGCAAGCTGATGCTGCGGCAACTGGCGCAGCGTCGTCTTCCGGCATGGTTCGACACCACCCGCAAGCAAGGCTTCTCCATTCCGCTTCCCGCGTGGCTGCGCGGTCCATGGAAGCCGCTGCTGGCGGACATTGCGGCCTCGGCTGACAATAGTCTTTTGGATGCCGAGATGGTGCGCAAGTTCCTCGCCGGAGGACTTGCAGCCGATCGGCTCGCCCACCCGGTCTACCAGATCGCGATGCTGGAGTTGTGGCGACGTCATTACGGCATCACGGTGGACGAATAAACGTGGCTCGCATTCTGCTCAGTGCCCTGTCCGCCCGCAGGGGCGGCGGCCTCACCTATCTGCGGCACGTCGTTAAGGCGTTTCCAAGCGGGCAAGGCCATCATCTCGCGCTTCTTTCTGCGACGCCCATCGACGGTTTGCCATCCCATCCCGATGTCGAATGGGTGCGCGCGCCGGGCTGGACGGTTCGACCGATCCCTCGTTTTCTGATGGGATCAATCTACTTCCGATGGCTGTGGCCAGCCCGCCATGACTATGATCTGGCATATTTTGCCGGTGGCAGTTTCGACATGCGGCTGCCACCTCGCGTCAAAAAGGCTGTGGCATTCCGCAACATGTTGCCCTTCGATCTCGAAGCGGCGCGGCGCTATCCGCTTGGCTGGATGCGATTTCGTCACTGGCTGTTGAAATTTGTCCAGTCACATGCCTTCCGCAAGGCCGATCTGGTAATCTTCATCTCCGATTACGCACGTGAGGTGATTGATGCGCGCGTCAAGCGCCGCGGTGTCGCCGCTGTCATTCCGCATGGCGTCACGCCAACAACCGCCACGCTGGCCCCGGTGCTCGTCGATCGCCTGCCGGAACACTTCGTTCTCTATTTGTCCATCCTCGACGTCTACAAGGCACAAATCGAGTTGGTTGAGGCCTGGGCGCTGATGCGTCGTGAGCGCATTACCGTTGAAAAGCTTGTATTGGCCGGCCCGGCCGTTGGCGCCTATGCGGATGCCGTTCGTGACGCGATCAAGCGAAACGGCCTCGAGAATGATGTCGTCCTGTTAGGCGAGATCCGCCACGATCAGGTCTTCGATCTCGCGGAACGAGCAACCCTCAACGTCTTCATGTCGGCATGCGAAAACTGCCCTAATATCATGCTGGAGTTGATGCGCGTCGGTCGTCCGATGCTGATCTCGGATCGACAGCCGATGCCTGAGCTTGGAGGGCCGGAGCTAGATTATGTCGCCCCCTATGACATTCCGGCGGTCGCCGCGGCGCTGACCAAACTTCTGGACGACGAAGCGCATCGTGCCCGGGTGGCAAAAGCCGCTAGGCAACAATCGGAGCGCTACACGTGGGAAGATGCCGGCCGGCGAACATGGGAGGCGATCCTGTCAGTCGTAAAGGGACCGTCAGCCTGATGGGCGCCTCTTACCGCCGCATCATACGCCGTGCCTCCTTCCTTTCCTTCTTCCCCCCGTTCGTTGCATAGGTCGATCATGTTCAAGGATAAGACACTTCTCATTTCAGGTGGCACCGGATCGTTTGGCAGCGCCGTCTTGCGCCGCTTCCTCGACAGCGACATCGGCGAAATTCGTATCTTCAGCCGGGACGAGAAGAAGCAGGATGACATGCGATCGATGTACCGCAGCGACAAGCTGCGCTTCATCATCGGCGATGTCCGCGATCCCGTGGCGATCAGCAACGCGACACGGGATGTGGATTTCATCTTCCATGCCGCGGCACTCAAGCAAGTGCCCTCATGCGAATTCCACCCGCTGGAGGCCGTGCAGACGAATATTCATGGCACTGCCAACGTATTGGAAGCTGCGGTAGCCAATGGCGTATCGCGGGTAATTTGCCTCAGCACCGACAAGGCAGTGTATCCGATCAACGCGATGGGCATGTCGAAGGCGTTGATGGAAAAGGTCATGGTGGCCAAGTCGCGTCTGCCGCGTCTCCAGGGCGGCATGATCTGCGGCACCCGCTACGGCAACGTAATGGCGTCGCGCGGCTCGGTCATCCCGCTGTTTGTCAATCAGGTGCGCAGCGGCCAGCCGATCACCGTCACCGATCCTGCAATGACGCGCTTCATGATGTCGCTGGACGACGCGGTTGAGTTGGTGCTCTACGCGTTCCAGCATGGCAACAACGGCGATATCTTCGTCCAGAAGGCACCTGCATCAACCGTCGGCACCGTGGCACGCGCCATCGCCGAACTGATGGGCGTGACGGATCATCCGATCAACGTCATTGGAACGCGCCACGGCGAGAAGCTCTACGAGACGCTTTTGACCCGTGAAGAGATGGCCACGGCACAGGATCTTGGCGATTATTATCGCATCCCCCCCGACCTGCGCGACCTCAACTATGCGAAGTACTTTGTCGAGGGCGAAACGAGCATCTCGGAAGCCATCGACTACAACTCTCACAACACGCGGCGGTTGGACCTTGAAGGAACGAAGGAGCTTCTTCTAACCCTTCCATTCATGCAGGCCGTCTTGCAAGGCAAGGATGCTGCGCCGGAAGCGTGATGCTTCCGGCGCCTCGCTTAACGCTTGGCAAAATCCTGCAGGATGGCGCCGAGCTGGCCGATCTGATCGCCGATCGGGAAGTGATGATTGCCCACGAAAAGACCGTTACGGTCGATGGCCTCGGCGACGTCCAGCGATCCTGCGATGCTGTGGTCCAGCAACGTCACGACGGGATTTTTGGTAAAGTTGCCGGCCACCACCGGACGGCATTCAATACCGGCCGCTGATAGTCGGGCGACGAGCTCGGCTCTGCGATCCGACAGATGTCCCTCTAGGATGAACGCGAAGCCGAACCACGAACTCTCGCCGGTTTCCTGTTGTAGTCGGATGCCTGGGATGCCGCCGCATGCCGTCACAAAGCGTTCTGCGTTGGCTCGGCGTTCTGCGACGATCATCGGCAGTTTCTTCAACTGCTCCTGCCCTATTGCGCCCGACATCTCCAGCGGTCGCAAATTATAGCCCGGCAGCACGAAGCGAAACATCCGTTCAAATGGATCGCTGGACACTTGCAGATGTGAATCCTCGGGCTGCCCACGGACCCATCCGTGTGCGCGCAACGAGATCATCGTGTTATGGAGACGGGTATCGTCGGTAACGACGAAGCCGCCTTCCATTGTCGAAATATGGTGGGAAAAGAACGTACTGAACGTACCGCAGCGACCGAAGGTGCCCGCCTGGCGCCCGCCGATCATCGCGCCCATCGACTCACAATTATCCTCGATCAGGATCAATCCATGTGCTTCGCAAAATGCCGCGAGCCGCGGCAGATCGACCGGATTGCCGAGCAGATTGACGGCCAGAACCGCGCGGGTATCGCTGGTCAACGCCTGTTCCAGCAGATCGAGATCGAGGTTCAGCGTATCGGGGTCGATGTCGACGAACCGCAGCTTTAGGCGGAGCTGGTGGAAGGGATAGTAACTGGTGCTCCACGATACGGCGGGCACCAGTACCTCGTCACCCGGCTTCAGGAGCGAGTCCGGATGATAGACGAGCCCGGCAACCGCCACGAGGTTGGCCGACGAACCGGAGTTCACCATCAGGGCGTGACGGGTGCCGAAATGCGCCGCGGCATCGCGCTCGAATGCCGCGACTTCATGGCTCATCGAAAACTGCCGGGACGCGACGACGCGATCGATCGCTGCGAATTCGGCCGCGTCCCAGCTATCGGTAGCGAGCGGAAGAAGGGTTTGGGTCATTGAACGAGGTCATCCGCCTGTTGCAGGTAGGAGCGATACGTCTGCGCCAGTCCATTCTCGAGCGAGGTGGCAGGCGCCCATCCAAAGTCGCTGGCGCGACGGGAGTCGATCAGTTTCTGTCGCATGCCGACCGGGCGATCAAGATCGTGACGGAACTCGCCGGTAAAGCCCATCACCTTGGCCGCGATGCGATAATAATCGAGCACCGAATGATCGCTGCCGTAGCCGGTGTTGAGATATTGCGGTAGCGCGTCGATCTTCTCGATCGCGTGCGTGACGATCCACTCAGCCAAATCTTCGGTGAAAAGAAACTCGCGCCGTGCCGATCCATCGCCCCAGATCTCGACGCTCTCGGCACCCTTACGCATCGCTTCGTCGATCTTGCGAATGATGCTGGCGATCAGATGACCATGTGCGGGAGAAAAATTATCCCCCGGACCGTAGAGATTGCAGGGGATGATCGTGCGATACGACAGGCCGCGCTGCGCCGCCAAATAGTCACAATGACGCGCCGCCACGATCTTGGCCAACGCATAACCTTCGTTCGTCGGCTCCAGAGGGGCAGCCAGCAGATCGCTTTCGACCAATGGCTGCCGATAATCCTTTGGATACATGCACGAACTGCCGATGTTGAGCAGTTTTGGTATGCCAGCAGTGGCACATTCCGCGATCAGGTTGAGATTGATCTCCAGATTGTCCGTCAGGAAACCGCTCATGTCCGCCATGTTGGCGGCAATGCCACCGACCCGCGCCGCTGCGTGGATCACCATGTCGATCCGTTCGCCTGCCAGGAAAGCGCGGACGGCCGAACGATCGCGAAGATCGAGTTGCGCACTACGCGGCGCCAGCAACTCGTCGCGTCCGCGCGCCTGAGCGGTACGCCGCACCGCGGCCCCCAGCATGCCGCCCCCACCGGTGATCCATATCCGCATGGATTAGCGCGATCCCTCCGTGCGCAGCTCGGCCAGATCGGCCTGCACCATCTCGGTGACCAGCTGATGGAATCCGGTCTGGGGCTTCCACCCGAACTTGGCGGCCGCCTTGCTTGCGTCGCCGATCAGCAGGTCCACTTCGGTGGGGCGGAAATAGCGCGGATCGATCCGAACGACCTCGGCTCCGCTGTCCTTGTCACGACCGATCTCATCAACACCGGTCCCCGACCATTCGATCGTACGTCCGACCTCGGCAAAGGCGCATTCCACAAATTCGCGAACCGATCGCGTCTCGCCGGTCGCGAGGACATAATCGTCGCCTGCGTCCTGCTGCACGATCTGCCACATGCCTTCGACGTAATCGCGCGCATGTCCCCAGTCGCGGCGTGCATCGAGATTGCCGAGGTAGAGCGCCTGCTGCTTGCCCAGTTCGATGGCCGCGACGGCACGGGTGATCTTGCGCGTGACGAAAGTTTCGCCACGGATGGGGCTTTCGTGATTGAACAGAATACCGTTCGAGGCGTGAATCCCATAGGCCTCACGATAGTTCACCGTGATCCAATAGGCATACAGCTTGGCCGCCGCATATGGCGAACGCGGGTAGAAGGGGGTCGTCTCGCGCTGCGGCGTCTCCTGCACCAGGCCGTAGAGCTCCGACGTCGATGCCTGATAGAAACGCACACGATCTTCCATGCGCAGGATCCGCAACGCCTCCAGCAGGCGCAACGTGCCGATCGCATCGGCGTTTGCCGTATATTCCGGCGTCTCGAAGCTGACGTGGACATGGCTTTGCGCGGCCAGATTGTAAATCTCGTCGGGGCAGACGTCCTGGATCAACCGGATGAGGTTGGTCGAGTCCGTCATGTCGCCATAATGGAGGAAGAAGCGGACCTGATCCTCGTGCACATCGCGGAAGAGGTGGTCGATCCGCCCCGTGTTGAACGACGACGAACGGCGTTTCACGCCGTGGACCTCATACCCTTTTTTGAGCAGCAGCTCGGTGAGATAGGCTCCGTCTTGGCCGGTGACTCCGGTGACTAGCGCCTTTTTCATCTGGGAACCGCCTTCATGTCTCGTGTGGGGGTGGAGAGCGGCCATTTCGTGGCCCATGCCTTGCTGCGCCCATAGGGGAGTTACACGAAGATTGCCAAGCCACCAGTTCTCGGCCACCGCACGCCTGAGACTTGCCGCGGCCGCAGCCGCAGGCCGTACCGGGGATCCGACTTCATGCTTGCCGTTCTTTACAGCCACAATAAGAGAGGGTTTGAGCGCGCATATTGGGAACGCGAGATCGCGGCCGCGTCATCCACCTCGGTACGTTTCATACCGTTCGATCACGGTATGCTCTATCCTCTCGCCAACTACCTGCGCGGCCAAACGCTCGACAATCGCTGGTTCGACAAGGACCCGCAGCTTCTTGGACTGTACGATACGCTACGCCGGACGATCGAGGCGGAGCGCATCGACGCGCTGGTCGTCGACAACGCCAATCCCTATCACCCCGAATTCCTGCGCACGTTGAACATCCACAAGGTTCTGCGCACGTCCGATGGACCGACCATCGCCTATGATCGCGATTTCACCTACGCACATGCGTTCAATCAGGTGCTTTATCACACAAGGGCATACAGCCCTGAAATCGACATGCCGAACAAGCTTGCCTATCTCGGGGTGAAACGCGCCGACTTCTGGCCGCTGGCGTTGTTCGACACCAACTGGCGCCCCGGCACGACGATCGAAGATCTCCTATCCGAGCGACGCGACCGGGACATCGTGTTCGTCGGGGCACTTCACCTTGACAAGATGCCGATGCTGGCCGCGATCAAGCGCGCCTTTGGCAAGCGCTGTCATCTCTACGGCTTGGCATCGACAAAGAAAAACCTGTATTTCAAGTACAAATACGGCGCACCAGGATGGGTTCGCCCGATTGATTTTGAAGAATACGTTCCACTGTATCGACGCAGCAAGATCGGCTTTAACGTCCATCTGCGCGGGGACTACACCGTGGGGGGATACCGCCTGTTCGAACTCCCCGCCAACGGTGTGATGCAGATTTCCGATGGCGGTGAGTATCTGAACGATTTCTATGCGGTCGGCAAAGAAATCGAAGGATATCGCAACACTGAGGAGCTGATCGTTCAACTTGACCATTTCCTCACGAACGAACGCGCGCGTGAGGAACATGTCCGCGCCGCCTTCGCCCGCACGATGGCAGAGCATCGTATCGGCTACCGGATGGAGCAGCTCGAATGGCTGCTGCGCAACGCCATGACCGCAAATACAGGCGCGGCGAACGCGTGAGTATCTGGCTACGTGGCTGGAACAGGGCCCGACCCCTGTTCTGGAATCTCATTGCGGCGGGCACGGGACAGGGCGCAACGCTTGCACTCACGATTGGGTTGGCCAACCTGTTGGGGCCTGCTCAGTTCGGGCGCTTCGCCGTGGCTACGAGCACCATCCTGGCGCTGAGTGCGCTTGCGCAGTTCGGGCTGGCCTTCACCGCGACCAATTTCATCGCGCGTTATCTTACCGCGGATCGTGCACGAGCCGAGCGGATCGCGGCTTTCTGTATCTCCAGCGCCGCGATGACCGGCACCATCATCGGCGCCGTGGTTGCCTTTGGAGCGCCCATCATCGCGGGCCGGCTGTATGACAATGCCAGCCTGCTTCCGTTATTCATCGTAGCTGGGGCGGGCATTCCGGCTGCGACCTTGGTATTGGTGCAGAACGCCGTCCTCATCGGGGTGCAGGCGTTCCGGTCGCTCGCCGCGAATGCCATCGCTTATGCGATCTTTCTCCTACTAGGCGTTTCGATCGGCTTAGCTCTGGGCGGCCCCCTCGGTGCCGCAATCGGCTATGCCGCCGCGGCCGCATTACGTGCGGTGCATGGATCGCATCTGCTGCGTCGCACCTTCGCCGACCTCCCCCCGTGGCGGCGCCCTTCCGACTGGAAGGCATTGCTGCACACCCTCGCACCCTTCGCGCTGCCGAGCGCGCTGGCAGGCCTCACGCTGACCCCAGCGGTGTGGCTGACCAATGCCTGGCTAGTCAACGCGCGAGGATTGAACGAGCTGGGGCTGTTCTCGACCGCGTTCATGGTCAAGACGCTGGTGGTGTTCATCCCAGTCCAGGTCGGCACGGTTTTCCTTCCGCGCTATGTTGCGGCCAGCGAGGCGGATCCGGCACATGCCAACCGCTATCTTCTGCAGATCATGCTGGCGATCGGCGGCTTCAGCATCGCCGTGGCCGGCACTATCGCGCTCTGTGCGCCGTGGCTGATGCTGGTGTTCGGCACTCGATTTGCGCTGGGCACAGACGCATTGCGCCTGCTGATGGGCGCCGTCGTGGCCGAGAGCGTCGCGACGATCGGGTCCTATCGACTAGCTGGAGACCGGCGGATGTGGACATCCTTGCTGGCCTATACCGTACCGAAGGATTTGATCCTGATGGGGGCAGCGCTGATCCTGGTCCCACGCCACGGTGCCGTCGGACTGGCCGGCGCCCATCTGGTGTCGTGGCTTTACGGTATGCTTGTGGTATTCCTGCTTATCACCCGGCCACCGCGGACGGTGCCAGGCGGGACGCCCTGATCGAAGGTTGACCAGAAGCCGGAACTGCTGGAAGGGCGATCATGATCGCCCGCTCCGGGAAGATCGGACCATATTCATGTCTCCGCCCCCGAAGGGACGTCGATCCGCGATGCCGCGTGTCCTTGTCGTCAGTCAGTGTCTCTGGCCGGAATCCTTCCGGATCAATCAGGTCATCACCGATCTGATCGCACAGGGCGTCGAGGTCACGGCGTTGACCGGGCAGCCGAATTATCCCGATGGCGCGGTTTATCCCGGATACCGGGCTTTGGCCGCGGGGACACAACGGCATCCGGACGGATACGATATCGTGAGGGTGCCGGTTGTTCCGCGTGGGCGGGGCGGCGCGATCCGCCTCGTGCTCAATTACCTCTCGTTCGTGGTGTCCGGGATCGTGGTCGGCTCCTGGTTGTTGCGGGGGCGCCCGTTTGATGTGGTCTTCGTTTATGGCACCTCTCCCGCGATCCAAGGTTTCGTTGCAGTCTGGCTGGGACGACTGAAGCGCGCTCCGATTGTCCAATGGGTCCAGGATCTCTGGCCCCATGCGCTATCGGCCACCGGCTACGTCCGCTCTCCAGCTGCGCTTCGAGTGGTCGATCTACTGGTGCGCAGGATGTATCGCTGGTCGGATCTGGTTCTGGGTCAATCGCACGCGTTCGTGGAGATATTGCGCGACCAGGCCCGGCCAACCCTGGTTGCCTATTTCCCCAATCCGGGAGAGCCTGGAGAAGCGTCAGCCTCGCCCATGACCAAGCGGCCGGATTTTACGGTGGTGTTCGCCGGCAATCTCGGTCGAGCCCAGGCGCTGGATACCGTGGTCGCTGCGGCCGTGCTGCTACAGGACCTCCCGGATGTGCAGATCATGCTCTACGGCTCCGGTTCGGACGCCGAACGGGTTGCTCAGGACGTCGCGCGACGTGGGCTGCGCAACGTGATCCTGCCGGGACGCGTGTCGCCGGAGGAAATCCGCCAAGTCTATGCCGACGCATCGGCCTTGTTGCTGACGCTGGTGGACGATCCGATGCTGGCCCGCACTGTCCCCAGCAAACTACAATCCTATCTGGCCGCCGGCATACCAATCGTGGCGGGGGTGAGCGGCGAGGCAGCGCAGATCGTCGAGGCGTCGGGCAGCGGGATCAGCTGCCCTGCCGGTGACCCGCAGGCGCTGGCCGATGCGATCCGCCGCCTCCATGCACTGCCTGTCCAAGAACGTGCCGCATTGGGCCGGGCCGGACGGCGCTACTTCGATCATCATTATCGCCCCGACCTGCTCGCCACCCGGCTGTCGGAAGGATTGTCGCAAGTGGCGGCGCATGCAGTCGTGCGTGCCTTTGATGAGGGAGACACCCGGTGAAGATCATGATCCTTGGAGCGACCGGCATGCTCGGTAGCGCCATGACACGGATATTGGCGGAACATGATCAATTTGACGTCGCAGCATTGTCGCGCGCGAACGATGCGCGGCGATGGTTCCCGCCGGATATCAAGGCGACATTCCATGGCGGGCTGGACGTAGAGAATACCGAAAATCTGGTCGCCACCTTCGCCGCCCACAAGCCGGACGTGGTCATCAACTGCATCGGCGTCGTCAAACAGCTCGCGGCGGCGTCTGAGGTGCTGACATCCGTACCGATCAATGCCTTGCTGCCTCATCGTCTCGCGCGGCTGTGTGGCATGACGGATGCCCGGCTGGTCCATGTCAGCACAGATTGCGTCTTTTCTGGGCACATGGGCAATTATCGCGAAAGCGACACGCCGGATGCGACCGACCTCTACGGCACCAGCAAGCTATGGGGTGAAGTCCACGATCCGCATGCGATCACGTTGCGCACATCGATCATCGGGCCCGAACTGAACTCCGGGCGGGGATTGCTGGGTTGGTTCTTGAAACAGTCGGGAAGCGTACGAGGGTTCCGCCGGGCGATCTTCTCGGGGCTGCCTACAGTCGAACTGGCGCGGGTGGTGCGCGATCTCGTGCTTCCGCGCCCGGAATTGTCCGGCCTCTATCATGTCTCGACCCAAGCAATCGACAAGGACAGCCTGCTGCGCCTCTTTGCGGCCGCCTATGATCGTGACATCGACATCGTACCAGACGATGCGCTCGTCATCGACCGGTCGCTCGATTCCACGCGGTTTCGTACGGCGACAGGCTATACGCCCGCCGACTGGGCCACGCTCGTGGCCGACATGCGCCGGTTCGGATAACTCGGGGGAACCCAGATGCTGAAAGTCACTACGATCGTCGGGACGCGTCCCGAACTCATCCGTCTGTCGCTTACGATCGCGAAACTCGATCGTTTCTGCGATCATCGGCTGGTCCACACCGGTCAGAATTACGATCATGGCCTGAACCAGGTATTCTTCGACGATCTGGGCATCCGTACCCCGGACGTCTTTTTAGAGGCCGCAGGCGGCACCGCGTCGGAAACCATCGCGAACGTGATCCTGGCCGCGGATCGGCACCTGGCCGAATTCCGTCCGGACGCCGTGCTGATCCTAGGTGATACCAATAGCGCGCTGGCAGCGATCCCCGCAAAGCGCCGGCGCATCCCGATCTTCCATATGGAAGCAGGCAACCGGTGCTTCGATCAACGCGTGCCCGAGGAAATCAACCGCGTCATTGTCGATCATATCGCCGACATCAATCTCACCTATAGCGACATCGCGCGTGAAATGCTGCTGCGCGAGGGGATCCCGCCGGATCGCGTCATCAAGACGGGCAGTCCGATGTTCGAGATTCTGCACCATTTCCGGAGTCACATCGATGCATCGGACGCGCTCGACCGATTGGGTCTGGTCGAGCAAGGATATTATCTCGTCAGCGCTCATCGCGAGGAAAATATTGATTCCGAGCGAAATTTCACGCGCCTTGCCGGCATCCTGAACCATCTGGCCGAACAGCACGGCATGCCCGTGGTTGTTTCCACGCATCCGCGAACGCAAAAGCGGATCGACGCGCTGGACATGCGCTTCCACGATAAGGTCATGCTCATGAAACCGTTGGGGTTCCATGATTATGTCCGCCTTCAGCAATCGGCACGGGCGGTTCTGTCGGATAGTGGTACAATCACCGAAGAATCATCAATCCTCAACTTTCCGGCGCTCAACATACGGGAGGCACACGAACGCCCCGAAGGCATGGAAGAAGCGGCCGTGATGATGACCGGTCTTGACCTTGCCCGTGTCGAGCAAGGCCTGTCGATATTGGCTGAACAGGGGCGGGGCGACGACCGAACGCTGCGTCTGGTCGACGATTACGCCACACCCAATGTTTCCGACAAGGTCGTCCGTCTGATCGTCAGCTACACCGACTATGCTCGTCGCACGGTGTGGCGCGAAGGCTGACGTCACACACACCACGATCGGAAGGGAAGCGCGCGACCGGTAATTACCTGTCGTGCCCTCCCCCTCCCGCTGGCATCAGCCGAGCTGGTGATAGTCGCGATACCACTTGACGAAGCGCGGCACGCCGTCCGCGATCGCCGTGGTTGGCTGGAATCCGAGATCACGCTGGATCGCCTCGATGTCGGCAAAAGTAGCGGGCACGTCACCGTCCTGCATCGGCATCAGATTGCGGATCGCCTTGCGTCCGCAGGCTTCCTCGATCAGGTCGATCATATGCCCGAGTTCTTCGGAGCGATGATTGCCGATGTTGTAGATCGCATGGGGCCCGACGCTGCCGCCCGCCTTGGGGGCACCGTTGTCGGCCGGGGGATGGTCGAGACATGCGACCACGCCCGACACGATGTCGTCGACGTAGGTGAAGTCACGCTGCATCTTGCCGAAATTGTAGACATCGATCGGGCGCCCCTCAAGGATCGCCTTGGTGAAGATCCACATCGCCATGTCGGGACGTCCCCACGGACCATAAACCGTGAAGAAGCGCAGACCGGTCTGCGGCAGGCGGTACAGGTGAGCGTAGGTCTCACTCATCAATTCATCCGCCTTCTTGGTGGCGGCATAGAGCGAGATCGGATGGTCGACCCTGTCATCGACGGAGAAGGGCAGCTTGGTGTTGCCGCCATAGACCGATGAGGACGACGCATAGACGAGATGCTCGCTGCGGCGATGCCGTGCCACCTCCATGAGATTGAGGTGGCCGACAAGATTTGCCTGGATGTAGGCGCGCGGCTGTTCGATCGAATAGCGCACCCCGGCCTGTGCCCCGAGGTGGACAATCCGGTCGAAGTCATGTCCCGCAAGCGCGGCATCGAGCGCGACGTGATCGGCGAAATCGACCTTCTCGAATGCAAAACCGTCGCGGGCGGTGAGCCTGGCCAGACGATCTTGCTTGAGCTGAACGGAATAATAATCGTTTATGTTGTCGATGCCGACGACGCTGTCACCGCGATCAAGCAGGCGATGCGCCAATGTCGAGCCGATGAAGCCGGCGACGCCGGTTACAAGTACCTTCATGGAATACGTCTCCTTACAGCCGCCAGTGCGATGCAACATGCGCAGGAACGGCCGCCCCGCGGAAGCAGTCCTTGAGATCGGCGAACGTTCCACCATCCTTCACAAGCGCCGCGACCTTTTCCAAACCCATGTCGCGGTAATGATGATGCGGCACCGCCAGCACCACGAGGTCGTAGCGCTCGGCCAAGGCATCTCGGTCGAGTGTCAAACCATATTCGTGCGCGGTTTCCGCCGCATCGGCATGGGGGTCATGCACAGTCACGTCATGGCCATGCTCTACTAAGCGCGCCACCAGATCAGCTACCTTGGAGTTGCGGATATCGGGTACGTCTTCCTTGAAGGTGAGGCCCAGCACCAGCGCCTTCCCGGCCTTTTCGCCGGCTGCGGCATGGATGGAGTCCCCGGTCCACGACGCCATGCCGTCGTTGGTCGTCCGTCCAGACAGGATCACGCGGGGGTCATGGCCCAGTTCCTCAGCACGGAAGCTGAGGTAATAAGGATCGACGCCGATGCAGTGGCCGCCCACCAGACCGGGCTGGAACTTTAGGAAATTCCATTTCGTCCCGGCTGCTTCCAGGACATCCCAGACCGAAATGTTCATGCGCGCGAAAATCTGAGCGATCTCGTTCATGAACGCGATATTGATGTCACGCTGTGCATTCTCGATCACCTTGGCCGCTTCTGCCGTCCGGATCGATGCGGCGCGAAATACCCCGCCGGTGGTGACGGCTTCATAAAGCGCGGCCACCTTGTCGAGCGTCTCGGCATCCTGGCCGGACACGACCTTGGTGATGCGGTCGATCGTATGTTCACGATCACCCGGATTGATCCGCTCCGGCGAGTATCCGACGAAGAAATCCTTACCACAGACAAGACCGGACAGGCGCTCCAGTTCCGGTGCGCAGATATCTTCGGTGACGCCCGGATAGACGGTGCTTTCATAGACGACGATCGGCTGCCGCGCCGTATCCAGCATCGCCGCCACGCTGCGGGTTGCGCTCATGACAGGCCGCAGATCGGGACGATTGTCGGCATCGACCGGGGTAGGGACCGTCACGATGTAGAAATCGGCAGGCGGGCACTGGGTCGCATCGGCGGTCAGGCGGAGTTCCGAGGCAGCCAGTCGGGCTTCATCTATTTCGCCCGTGCGGTCGTGGTGACGCTCCAGTTCCGCGATGCGACCGGTATCGATGTCGAGCCCCCAGGTGGGGAAGCGCTTCGCCAACGCCACCGCTAGCGGAAGACCGACATAGCCCAGACCGACCACTACCACCGTCGGCATTCGCTGTTCCATCATTGCTCCTTCGTCCCCCCGAGCGATCCGTTCGACAGGGCAGTGTGTGTTTGAGAAGAGGGGCGATCCACCACCCGTCGATGAGATGTCAGCGCGCTCCAAAGCCATTCAACATCGTATTGATCGTTCGCAGCGCGATGAGCACATCGATCCAGGCGGAAAAATTCTGGATGTAGTAGAAATCGTAGCTCAGCTTCGTCGAGACGGCATTGATGTCGCTGACATGCCCCTGGTTTACCTGGGCCCATCCAGTAATCCCGGGACGTACGATGTGCCGGTAAAAGTAGAATGGGATTTCGCGCTCGTACCAGTCGGACAGCGCCAGCGCTTCCGGACGCGGGCCAATCCAGCTCATATCACCGGCGATAATATTTAAAATCTGCGGCAGTTCATCGATTCGACTGCGGCGGAGGAAGCGACCGAGCCGGGTGATCCGTGGATCGTCGGCCCCCGTCATCGCCGCACCACGCGCATCGGGAACATGATTGCTCTGAACCCGCATCGTACGGAATTTGTAGATGCTGAACGGATGACCACGATATCCCATGCGCTGCTGCCGGAAGAGTGCAGGGCCGGGAGAATCCATTTTGATGGCCCATGCCACCACCAGGAACAGCGGCGTCAGGAGCGGTAGCAACAGGAGAGCGGATGCCAGATCCACAAACCGCTTGACCTTACGATATGCCAGATTGGGCAACATCGAGCCGAAGCTGTTCTCCGATATGTGCTCGATCGACACCTGCCCGGTCAGCGACTCCCGTAATTGCTTGATATGATAGACAGGATGGCCCGCGACCGCCGCATGGGCGAGCATCTGCTCCCAGGCTTTCTCATGATCGAAACGAAAGTCCGCAACAATGATCGCGTCGGGATCATCGGGAATCTTGGGCTCGGTCATTACTACCCATTCCGCGTTGGGAGAGCGGAACGCCATTTCATACCGACCGAACGGGACGATGTAGAAGCGACGCAAGCCGCGCCGCAGCACATAGAAATGCGACCCGAACGCCACGGTGAGCGCCATGATGAACGACAGCGCCAGAAGCGGACGATTATAGTCGAATCTAAGCGCCAGGATCATGGTAAGGATGACACCATAGACGCCGGCATAAGTGGGTAGAACGAAACGAAACGCGCGGATGCCAGGAAATGACGTAACCCGCCGGAACATGATGACAGCCAGCACGACGGCGATCACCGCCGCGACGGAACTATTCTGGATACCATGCCACGCGATGGGATCGGCGTCCAAATTGCGCAAACCCACCAAAAGTAGCGGTAACACGGCAGCAAAACACAGCCCCAGCAGAAGCTGAATCCGCATACTTTCGAGGATCAGCACCCGTGTCGGCGATGCTGCCTTTACCCTAGTCAGAAGCATGACGACGCCATTGAGGAACGAGGTACCCATCACTGCCGGTTGGACGCTCCCCGGAACGCCAATCCTTTCGATTGCGAAGGCCCCTAGTCGAAATTGGCTCGGGCGCGAAGCCTTCTTGTGTTCCGGGGACGAGGCTGCTCGCGTCCAGGATTTGATCGACCTCGGGCCGAAAGTGAGCTGCGGCCTGACCCGGTTCGTAACGATCCGGCAGAACCTACACTGGACGCTTCGTCCGCCTTCACATAAGTGACTTTTGCGGCACGGGGCGCCGCACAGGGGTGAGGATACATGACAGGTCAGCGTTCGGTGCGGTTGCGCCGGTGGTCGCTTGCGCTCGGTTCGAGCATCGCGGCGATTGGCATCGCCTCCTCGGCGCAGGCGCAATGCTCGCCCGACCCGACCGTGGCGAATGGCACTACCGTCTGCACTGGTGTGGATGGGAATGGGCTGGTCATCTCGACGCCGGGTACGCGCGCCACTGTCGTCGCCGGAGCGATCGTGCAGGGCGGCGCGATGGGGTGGGGTGGCACTGACGGTGCGATCGTCAACCGCGCCGTCGGTACGACGATCGCCATCGAGGGGCGTGTCGACGGTGGTAGCGGTGCTGGTATTTTCGTCACGCCAGGGTCGTCGTACTACGGACGCTGCCCCGACGATCCGTATGCCGGTGCCTCGGTGCCCTACCCTTACTGCCCGCCGGGCAGCTACCAATGGGTCTATCCATCTTCCAGCACAACGATCGTTGTCGCGGCCGGTGCGACGGTAACGGGCCAGCAGGCGCTGTTACTGGGCCTCAATCCCGGTAACTTCGTCGGCGTCCCTTCTGCCACGCTGACCAATGCCGGTTCACTGACCGGCACCGCCGGCCCCGCGATCGTCGCTGACGTCTATTCGAACGGTTCGCTGACCGTCTCGAACCTTGCGGGCGGCATTATCGCGGGGATTCGCGGCGATCTCGGCGAGCTAATCAATGCCGGTCTGGTTTCCGCCGCCTCGGGATATGCCATCGCGGGCACCTCCACGCGTACGCTCGTCACCAACAGCGGGACGATTTCGGCCCCCGGGGGCACCGCGATCAGCGTCGACGGTGCGCTGACGCTGGTCAACAGCGGCACGATCACCGGGGCTGTCGTATCGCGGGCGTCGAGCGGACCGGACAGCACGGTCGATACGCTGTCCGGTACGATCGACGGCAACCTGACGCTCGGTTCCGGCAATGATACGATCCAGGCACGATTCGACGGCGGACGTTTGACGACCGGCATCACCGGCGCAATCGACGGCGGTGCGGGGGTCGATACGCTGAGCGCAAGGATTGTCGACGATGCGACGATCGGAGCGGTGACGCTGCCGACGGGCTTCGAGCGACTTGGCCTGATGACCACAACCGGTAAAACGGTGACGCTGGACAGCACGTTCGGGGCGCTGGGCGGGCTTCTTCAGATCGGCGGCGGAGGAACCGTCATCAACGACGGTTCGCTGAGCGGAACCGCGTCGATCGTATCGGACACCTTCGATCGCGACGGGTCGATTGCCTTCGTCAACGCGCGCAGCATCGCGGCGACCGGTGGGAACAGCGCCGACTATGCAGTGACGTTGAATTCAGCACGCTCTTTCACGAACAACGGCATCATCACTTCGGCCGTCAATGGCGTATCGCAGTCCAGTGGCACGCTCGATAACAAAGGGTCGATCACGGCGGCAGGGACCGCCGTCAGCTTCTCCGGTACCACGTTCACCAATAATGCCACGATCACCTCGACCGCCGGGATCGGTGCGCGCCTCGATAATCTGTACGGTGCGAACTCGCTTAACAGCGGCACGATCACCGGAGCGACCGCGGGCGTGGTGCTGTCGGGGCGGCTGGTCAACACCGGCATCATTGCCGGGACTGATGCCGCGGTCATATTGAGATCGAGCGGTGCGATCGAAAATCGCGCGGGCGGTGTGATCTCGGGCAACATCGCAACCACGTCGCAGCCGTTCTTAGGAACGCGCGATGCGCTGGTGCTGAATGCCGGAACCATCAACGGCAACGTCCGTCTCGACGGCGTCGAGGCATATAGCACGAACAATCGCTATTTCGCGCTGTCCGGGGGTGTGCTGAACGGCAATCTGACGCTCGGCAGCGGGACGTATCTCGTCACGGAGTTCGCCAACGACGGTCCGGGTCCGTTCGCCGGGATCAACGGTACGGTCAGCGCGACCGACGCCACGCTGGTCTATCGTGTGCGGACCGCCGCGACTGCAGGCGCGGTGGCATCCGGCTTCTCGTCGGTTCGATACGACCTCTACGACAATGCCGCGCTGACCGTCACCGACGCGACCACCCCTATCGTGTTCGCGGGCACCGGCACCGTCGACGTAAGCGGCACTATCTCGGCAACGACGAGTGCCGCGATCGGCGTATCCCAGCTCGTGCGTACGCCTTATGACACGGCGTCGCTGCCCGATACGAACCTGACGATCGTCAACCGCGGCGCGCTGACGCTGGACCGGATGTCCTCGAATGCGCCCTATAGCGCGGTATCGCTAGGCTCCGGCACCACCTTCACCAACGCTGGCACCATCACCGTACGCGACCGGTCAGGCACTCTCTACAGCCAGCCCTATGCGATCGATGGCGGTACGGTGATTAACGACGGCGCGATCGCGCTCGACGGTGCGACGGGTATCAATGCCGCAATCGTGACCAATAGCGGCACCATTTCCCAGGTCGCAGACGGCGCAGCGAGCCGGGGGGTCTACAACTGGTTCGGGGGCGTCACGCTCACCAATAGTGGCACCATCCGGGTTGGCGGGCCAGCGGTCAGCGCCGGTTATGGTCTCGACATCGATAACAATGGCGTGATCGCCAGCACCGACGACATCGCGATCACCACCGACAATTATGGTTCCGCCAGGATCATCAACGCTGCGGGCGCGACGATTTCGGGCAAAGACGCCGCCATCCGCATCAGCGGCGGATCGCTGCTGAATTCCGGCACGATCATCGGCAATGTCGATCTCGGCTTTTCATCGTTCGGTCGATCGTTCTCGTCGGCGACCTATATCGCGCCTGGCGGCACGATCGCGGGCGACCTGTTGTTCGGCGATGGTGACGATACGCTGGTCGCCTACGACGACGTGACCGGTGTCAGCGGCACGATCGACGGCGGGCTGGGCAACGACACCTATGTCCATGCGCGCACCACCAGCGGCACGGTGACGCTCGGCGGCACCCTGCCGACCAATTTCGAACTCGAAGGGGTGCGCGTTCTCGGCGCGGACACGCAGGTCACGGTTGCGGCGGCCGCACCGGTCACGACCGGCCTGAACATTTCGGGCACCGGCAGCGTCGTCAACACCGCGACGATCGGCGGCCTGGTGGCGACGGAAAACCTCACGCAAAGCGGCGACATGGCAGCGCCGCTCCTCGCGTCATTCACCAATCAGGGGCAGTTGAACGGCGGCTTCAGCGGCAGCGTCGCGCGGTTCGTCAACACTGCCACCGGTACCGTGACGACCCAGGATCCGCGCACGGATGCCGTGTCGATCTTCCAGGCCGACGCGGTCGATGTCGCGAACGCGGGGACGATCAATGTCGGCGGGGGCAATCTCGCCGTGTCGCTCGTCTCGAGCAGCGCCGTCACGGCAGCCAATGACGGTGCGATCAACGGCAAGGTGTACGCATCGGTACAGAACCGCACCGATGTCGTTGCCGCGCAACCGCTGGTCGCGTCGCTGGTCAACCGTGGCACGATCACCAGCGGCGGCAACGCGCTCGAGATGACGACGATCGACAATGCCGGTGGCATCGCGTCGGTCACGCTCGACAATCGCGGCACGATCGAGGCGACCGGTACCGGCGGCGTCGCCGCCTATCTGGAAACCTATGGCGATGGCATGAACGGCATGCCGGTCGGCGGCACGCGGCAGATCACCGTCACCAACAGCGGCACGATCCGCGCCAATGCCGGCGGGAACGAAGAGACCTACACCTATCAGATATTCAATCCGTCGACCGGACAGGTCGAGGAGCGGACCCAGACCTATTACAACGTGGCGTCGGCGCTCAATCTGGCGGCCGATGCCGGCAACCCGATCACCATCACCAACACCGCGACCGGCACGATCGAGGCGACCGGCACGCTGTCGACCGCAATCGTGGCGCGGGGTCGTCTCGATCTGACCAACGCGGGTACGATCAGCGGGACGAACGGCTTCACCGCTTATGGTGGCCCGAACCCCGGCGCGATCGAGAGCGTCGATTATAACGACCGCATCATCAACACCGGCACGATCACCGGCTCGATCGCGACCGGCGCGGGTGACGACCGCGTCGAGAATTACGGCACGATCACCGGCGACGTGTTCCTGGGTGACGGCGACGACACGTTCCTGCACCGCGCCTCGGCGACGCTGACCGGCACGGTAGACGGCGGGGTCGGCACCGACAGCCTCATCATCGACGCGACCGCGGGCGGCACGGTGCGCGCCAGCCAGTTCGTCAATTTCGAACGCTTCAGCCAGATCGGCAACGGCGCGGTCGATTATGTCGGCGCGTTCCAGGCGACGACGCTCGGCGTCAGCGGCGGCACGCTGAGCGTCGCGGCGGGCGACACGCTGAGCAGCACCGGCCCGGTCACGATCACCGGCAGCGACGCGGCCGAGACGGTCGACAATGCCGGTACGATCACCGGCGCGGTCGCGCTGGGCGCGGGCGACGACACGTTCGTCGAGCGCGCAGGCAGCCGCGTGGGCGGCGGCGTGGACGGCGGCGCGGGCGTCGACACCTATCGCGTCGCGCTGTCGGGCGACCGCAGCGGGATCGGCGCGCGCAGCGGGTTCGAACAGCTCGCGGTCACCGGCAACGGTACGCTGGCGCTGACGCTCGACCAGA
>CAJYHD010000290.1 GCA_913773715.1 uncultured Sphingobium sp. | reverse complement strand
ATTACAAGGTCCAGCGGCTGGGCATCGACCTGCGCAGCCTGCGCGGTCAATGAGGCGGGATCAGTCCAGCCCGTCGTCGGACACATAGGCAAGACCGGCGCGCGCCTCCAGCGCGGCACGGTCGCGCATGACGATCCGCCCGCGCGAACACCGCACCATATGCTCCCCCTCCAGAATGTGGAGGCAATCGGTGACGGTTGCGCGCCGCAGGTTCAGCGTGGACGCGATCGACGCATGGGTCACCGACATGGTATCGCCATCGATCCGGGCGTCGATCATCAGCAGCAGTCGGGCGATGCGGCGTTCGGGTATGTCGCGCAGCGCCGATGCCAGCGTCCGCGCCATCTGCATCGAAAAGCGCTGGGCAAAAGTCAGAATCGCCTTCAGCAGCGCATTATCCTCGTTCGCGGCCTCGACGACGGCGGTCGCGGGAATGACGATAGCGCTGCCCGGCTGAATGTGCGCGCGGGCGGTGAACGGGGTCGGTTGATCGCTGAACAGTCGCGACCAGCCGACCACGCCGTCGCGCCCGATCATCCCGACGTCCTGGGACGATCCGCCGGTCGACAGCGACAGCATCGCCGGCGCCCCTTCGGGAAAGACCAGCTTGTCGATCGCCTCGCCGCTGCGCGTCAGGATCTCGCCAGGTTGCAACGCGACGCGACAGGCGACGCCCGCAAGTTTGCGCCTTGTGTCGGGGCGCATGGCACCCAACAGCCTGTTGTCCGTCGTGGGCAGGGTAGTACACACTTCGCCCACGCGATCGATATTCACTGCGAACGCCATTACCTTTCTTTTGCCTGCAAGATTTGGTGCAATCCAGCCATCGAATGCATCCTGTACGGAACCGTACGTCCGTCATGCGTTATGGCTCGTTTGTCTCCTTCGGTTCGTTCTGTCGTGACAACGACCCAAGGAGATGGTGTCATGGACGAGCAGATGTTGGTGGCGCACGCGTTCGATGCGCGTGCCAAGCGGCGTGAGGAACGGCGCGATTTCTTCAAGATGCTGGGCGGTGCTGCTGCGGTTGGCGGCGCCGCTTTCGTCATGACACAGGCGAGCGACGCGCAGGCGCAGAGCGGGCCGACCGACGCCGACATTCTGAATTTCGCGCTGAACCTCGAATATCTGGAAGCTCAATTCTATTATTTCGCGGCGTTCGGCAGCGGGCTGCCCAATTCGATCCTGACGGGCACCGGTACGCAGGGTGCTGTCACGGGTGGTCGTCAGGTCAGCTTCTCCGATCCGTTGGTTGCGCAATATGCGCGTGAAATCGCCGCCGACGAACGCGCGCATGTCGAATTCCTGCGCACGGCGCTGGGCAGCGCGGCGGTCGCGCAACCGGCGATCGATATCAGCGCGTCGGCGACCGGGGCCTTTTCCTCTGCCGCGCGCGCAGCGGGGCTGATCGGCGCAGGCGCAACCTTCGACCCCTATGCCAGCGATGAGAATTTCCTGCTCGGCGCGTTCATCTTCGAAGATGTCGGCGTCACCGCCTATAAGGGTGCCGCGCCGCTGCTGAGCAGCAAGACCTTCCTGGAGGCAGCCGCCGGCATCCTCGCAGTCGAGGCCTATCACGCCGCGATCGTGCGCACGACGCTCTATGCCAAGGGGATCGCAACGCCGTCGGCCCAGCTGATCCAGGCGACCGATGCGATTTCGAACGCCCGTGACAGCCTCGATGGCAGTACCGATCTCGATCAGGGCCTCTCGCCGGTATCGAGCAATCCGAACGCCAGCAACATCGTGCCGCTCGACACCAACGGCATCGCGTACAGCCGTTCGGCCGGACAGACGCTCAACATCGTCTATCTCAACAACGCCCAGGTGAATGGCGGCGGTTTCTTCCCCAACGGGGTGAACGGCACCATCCGCGCCAGCGCCGCCAACTGAACCTGACGGAGAGACATCATGCATAACGATCCGATCCTGCAGGTCCTCGAAGCCTGCGACCAGCGGCGCAACGCGCGCCGCGACTTCATGCGCTATGCCGGCGGCGCGGCGATTGCCACGGCGGGTGCGACGGTGCTGTCCGCATGCAGCGACAGCGGCGGCGGCTTCATCACCCCCGGACCCACGCCCACCCCGACACCGACCGCGACCACGGCACTGACCGATGCGGACGTGCTGAACTTCGCGCTGAACCTCGAATATCTCGAGGCGCAATTCTACTCCTTCGCCGCAACCGGTTCGGGCCTGCCCAACAGCAGCCTGAGTGGGACGGGAACGCAGGGCACCGTCTCCGGCGGTCGTCAGGTGACCTTCACCGATCCACTGGTCGCCCGCTATGCCCGTGAAATCGCGGCGGACGAGATCGCGCACGTCAATTTCCTGCGCAGTGCGCTGGGATCGTCGGCGGTCGCACAGCCGGCGATCGATATCGGCGTGACCGCGACCAGCGCCTTTTCGAACGCGGCACGTGCCGCCGGGCTGATCGGATCGGGCGCGGCGTTCGACGTCTATGCCAATGACGAGAATTTCCTGCTCGGCGCGTTCATCTTCGAGGATGTCGGCGTTACTGCATACAAGGGCGCGGTTGGCTTCATCAGCAACAAGACCTTCCTCGAAGCGGCAGCCGGCATTCACGCGGCGGAGGCCTATCACGCCGGGCTGGTGCGCACCGTTCTGTATCGCAAGGGTGTAGCAACCCCGGCGCTGATCGACGCGACCGAAGCGATCTCGACCGCGCGCGACAGCCTCGACGGCAGCAGCGATCTCGATCAGGGCATTCGCGCAACCGGTTCCGGCAATGCCACCGCGTCGAACATCGTGCCGACCGATGGCAGCGGCATCGCGTTCAGCCGGACGCCCGGTTAGGTGCTGAA
>CAJYHD010000289.1 GCA_913773715.1 uncultured Sphingobium sp. | reverse complement strand
GGCCCCTCGGCATGCCCGGCCGCCGCCATCCAGGCGAGCAGCAGCGCCTTGGGTCGGATCCGCGTGCCTTCGGGGATCGCGATCACCGCGCCCTCGCCGGCCCGATCGGTCTTCGACCGCGCGATCGTCAGCCGCAGGCCCTCCGGCACGATCCCGACATGCCCCACCTCCAGCGCCACAATCTCCGACCGCCGCAGGGCCGCCGCCATCCCGATCGCCAGGATCGCCCGATCCCGGGTTGCGCGCAGCCCATCGCCCTCGATCGCGGCCAACATGTTCCGCAACGATGCGGCGTCAGCGGGCGCCTTGCGACGCTTCGCCCCGCCGTGCTCGGCGCGAATGCCAGCAAGAACCTCGGTGAGCCGCCCTGCGGTCGGCAAGGCGGTCGGGGCGGGAAAGCCCGCGGCCCGATGATGATGCCCGATCGCCGCGACGCGGCGATTGATCGTCGCGGGATTGAGCCCGGCGGTCGCCTGGTCGCTTGCGAATACCGCCACGACATCGGGCGACGCCGGCAAGGCCGCCAGGCCATGCGCATCGCACCAAGCTGTGAAGATCGCCCAATCCGATTCATACGCTCGCCGCGTCGCAGTCGATCGAGCCGCCTTGGCATAAGCCGCCGCCCGCTCGATCTTGGCATCGAGGATCGCCGGCAGTGTCGGCTGGAGAGGGATTGGCATTGCAAGCACTTGCCCGTCGTCACCGACGGTCGGGATGATCGCATCGGAAATGAGCCGTTGGCGCGCCATGATCCAGCTATGACAGGATTGATCCGGACGAGCTAGCGCCGCGTCCGGGAATCATCATTATCGGACATAATTTCGCCTGCATAGACGCATACCTTAAGCGACTCAGTCCGTCCGATATAAATAAATACGCAAGCATTCCGGGTGCTGGATAATTGAACGGCGGCATTGTTGACGCCCTCCGAGCCGATCAGCGAGGCTGACCGGTTCCGCGTATAGCCACAATCGGCGGCCCGCGGTTAAAAAATACCGATTACCAAACTCGACTTCGGCATCTCGTCGCTATCTCATTCGTTCCAAAGCCAACTACCGGACGGGCCGGCTTGATTCGTATCAGCTATCGCGTAGTGGCATACAAACCCTAGACCTGGCCGACCTCGTCGGATAGGCGCTCGGGTCATCATCATTCCATTACGCATTCGCGTCCAAGGGGGATCCATGGCTTCGCGCAAGACCGCGCTCATTACCGGCGTGACTGGTCAGGACGGTGCCTATCTGGCGCAGTTGCTCCTCGATAAGGGCTATGTTGTCCACGGTTTGAAGCGTCGTTCGTCGTCGTTCAACACAGGGCGTATCGAGGATATCTACGAGGATCCGCACGCGCCTGATCCGACCTTCCATCTTCATTACGGCGACATGACCGATTCTACGGCGCTCATCCGCCTGGTGCAGCAGACACAGCCCGACGAAATCTATAATCTGGCCGCGCAAAGCCACGTTCAGGTTAGCTTCGAGACGCCCGAATATACAGCCAACGCCGATGCGATCGGCACGCTGCGTCTGCTCGAGGCGATCCGCATCCTCGGCATGGAAAAGAAGACGCGCTTCTACCAAGCGTCGACCTCCGAGTTGTACGGTCTCGTCCAGGAAGTTCCACAACGTGAGACGACGCCCTTCTACCCGCGCAGCCCCTACGCGGCGGCCAAGCTCTACGCCTATTGGATCACGGTTAATTACCGCGAAGCCTATGGTATGCATGCCTCCAACGGCATTCTGTTCAATCACGAAAGCCCGCTGCGCGGCGAAACGTTCGTAACGCGCAAGATCACGCGTGCAGCCGCGGCGATCGCGCTGGGGCGTCAGCAGATGCTGTACCTTGGCAACCTCGACGCACAGCGCGACTGGGGCCATGCCCGTGAATATGTTGAAGGCATGTGGCGCATCGTGCAGGCCGAAACGGCGGACGATTATGTACTCGCCACCGGCGAGACGACGCGCGTGCGCACCTTCGTCGAATGGGCGTTCGAGGACGCCGGGATAGGCCTACGCTGGGAGGGCGAAGGCGTCGACGAGAAGGGGTATTGCCGCGACACCGGTCGCTTGCTCGTCGCGATCGACCCGCGCTATTTCCGCCCGACTGAGGTCGAGCTGCTGATCGGCGATCCCACCAAGGCACGCGAAAAGCTAGGATGGACCCACGGCACCTCGCCGCGCGATCTCGCGCGCGAAATGGTGCAGGCCGATCTCAAGATCATGAAGGATGCTCCGATCGGCAAGGGCGCCTGACACAGCCTGTCCGCACACGCGGACGAAATAAATGTGTCGGCGGAACGGATGACAGCATGAACGACAGCGACGCAGCCCGTAGCATGGGTACGGGCACCGACAGGCGCCGGGTTTGGATCACCGGCGGCAACGGCATGGTCGGGCGCAACCTGCGTGAACATGCCAAGGCAATCGATTGGGATATTGCCGCGCCATCGCGGCGGGAGCTCGACCTTGCCGATCGGGCGGCGGTCGCCGCCTTCGCGCATGCCGGGCGGTTCGACCTCGTGATCCATGCCGCCGGCCAGGTCGGCGGCATCCAGGCGAACATGGCCGATCCCGTCGGCTTCCTCGTCAACAACCTCGACATGGGACGCAACGTCATCATGGCGGCGTTCGAGGCAGAGGTGCCGGCGCTCATCAACCTGTCTAGTTCGTGCATGTACCCACGCGGCCGCGACCATGCACTGCGCGAAAGCGACATCATGACCGGCGAACTCGAACCGACCAACGAGGGTTATGCACTCGCCAAGATCGTCTCGACCCGGCTGTGCGACTATATCGCCCGTACACGACCAGACCTTGCCTATCGCACCATCATCCCATGCAACCTCTACGGTCGGCACGACAAGTTCGATCCAGCCGCTTCGCATCTGGTGCCGGCGATCATCGCTAAGGTCAGCGATGCGGTGCGGACCGGCGAGAGCGAGGTCGAAATCTGGGGCGACGGCAGTGCCAGACGCGAATTCATGTATGCTGCCGATCTGGCGGATGCGATCTGGCGCGCGGCCGACGAGCCCGCCGCGTTGCCGCAGCTGATGAACGTCGGCATCGGTGACGATCACAGCATCCTCGACTATTACGAAGCGGTCGCGGCCGCGCTCGACTGGCAAGGGCGGTTCCGCTTCGACCTGACGCGCCCTGTCGGCATGCAGCGCAAGCTCAGCGACGTCGGCCGGCAGCGCGACTGGGGGTGGACACCGCCCACGTCTTTGCGCGACGGTATCACAGCAACCATACAGTTCTATCAGCAGCAGGCATGATCCCGATGAGCAAGCAATTCCCTCTCGCCACCTCGTCGTGGGACAATGCCGAATATCAGGCGATGCAGGACGTCATCGCATCGGGCCAATTCTCGATGGGTCCCAAGGTCCAGATCTGCGAAGAGCGGTTCGCGGCCTATAGCGGTACGCGCCATGCCGTGATGTGCAATTCGGGCTCGTCGGCTAATCTGCTGATGATCGCCGCGCTGCGCTTCACTGCCAATCCCGCCTTGCGGCTGGAGCGCGGCGACGAGGTGATCGTGCCAGCCGTATCGTGGAGCACCACCTACAGCCCACTCGAACAGTATGGCCTTCACCTGCGCTTCGTCGACATTGACCTTGAAACGCTGAACTTCGATCTTGCGGCACTGGAAGCCGCGATCACGCCGCGGACCCGCGCAATCTTCTGCGTGAACCTGCTCGGCAACCCCAACGATTTTGCCACGATCCAGGCGCTGGCTGACAGGCATGGTCTCGTCGTGCTGGAAGACAATTGTGAATCGATGGGCGCCGAGTTCGATGGGCGCAAGACGGGGTCGTTTGGCGTGATGGGCAGCCAGAGCTGCTTCTTCTCGCACCATATCTCCACGATGGAAGGCGGCCTCGTCACGACCGACGACGAGGAACTTTACCACCTGATGCTGTCGCTGCGTGCGCACGGCTGGACACGGCAGCTGCCGACCGAGAACCGTGTCGTCGGCCGCAAGCTCGATGATCCGTTCGAGGAATCCTTCCGCTTCGTGCTGCCCGGCTACAATTTGCGTCCGCTCGAGATGTCGGGTGCGATCGGCATCGAACAGATCGCCAAGCTGCCGCGGCTTATCGAGGAGCGGCGCCGCAACGGCGCGCTGCTGCAGGCGCGCCTGGCAGATCATCCCGATCTCATGATTCAGCGTGAACTCGGCAAGAGCAGCTGGTTCGGCTTCAGCTTAGTAATTCGCCCGGGCAGCAGCATGACGCGCACAGCGCTTATGCAGCGCCTCGATGCCGCAGGCTTCGAGTATCGCCCGATCGTCAGCGGCAATTTCGCCCGCAAGGAAGTGGTTCGCTATTTCGACCACAGTATCTTCGGCGACCTCAAGAATGCCAACCATATCGACGCCAACGGCCTGTTCATCGGCAACCACCATTATCCGATCGATCAGGCGGTTGAGGCATTGGGCGCGATCACGGCAAACTGACCCTTGGGACTAGCGGCGCGACGTGCGCCGCTAATCCTCCAGGTGCCTCGTATATAGCCCAAGGCACGCCCCGAAGCCGAACGACATCTCGTCTTCCTGCCGGTCTATGCACGCTGTTCGAGCGGTAATACAGCGATCATAAGCTTCGCTCGTGACGCTGAGGGCGTGAGCTGGGAATCAATCTAAAGACAGTCGAGAAGTGGCAGAAACGGGCGACGGTCGACGATTTGAAAGTTAGGCCAAAGGCGCCTTATTCAACGAGCTTGTCCAAGGCTGCAGAGGCGACAAGCCAAAGCGTCAGCCCTCCAGACGCTATCCCATTGGCTTCTTCCATATTAATATCGCCGAAACGCAGACAGCCCAAGGCAAATTCAATCTGTTCGCCGGCATCGACCGCACCAGCAAGTTTGCGGTCATCCAACCGGTCGACAAGATTGACAAGCCTACAGCGTGGGAGATCCTCGAACACTTGAAAACCGTGCTCTACCGCATCCATACAATCCTGACCTACAATGGCATCCAGTTCACCGAGCAGCGGCGCAAAGGCGATCTGCTCTTCCGTGTACCTCAACTTCTTCATGTGCCAGCTCCTTGCCCGTGGGCTTCAAAGGGCCGGGAAACTCTCACTCAGCTTGGATGAAAAAACAGGGAGGACGTCACGCCAGATACACTTAGAAATGATCTGTGAGGCGAACGGTATTGAGCACCGGCTTACCAAACCGAACCATCTGAACCAACGGCCAAGTCGAGTGGATGAACCGGTCCATCAAGGAGGCGACCGTCAAACGCTTTTGCTACGAGAGCCAGCAACCAGCTGCGGACGCACTTTGCCGACTTCATGGCCACATATAATTTGCCCGCCGGCTCAGGACGCTCAGCGGGCTCACACCCTACGAGTACATCGCTAAAATCTGGACGTCAGAGCCAGATCGGTTGATCGTCAACCCGATCCGGTACTTAACCCTAGCGGGAGCTGCGGACCGCCACGTCGTCTACCCAAAAGGAGGATTCATTTAGATCGCTCGCGGTGGTGCTGAACGTCAGCCATTGGGCTGCACAGTTCCTGGCGATCGTCATGGGAACGTCGAAGCCGCGCGGGACGTCCCCCGTGATCGTGTACGTGCCCGTCGCGATCGGCTGACCGCCAGCAGCACATGCCAACCGGATGTCAACCTTGGCCGCCTCGGCCTCTGCACCGCCCAAACGTCCCGTCAGACGATAATGCCCGACCGGCAGCATCAGCAGCTGCCGCGCCGCAACACCCCCGCCCCCGTCCTTGGCGATGATCCGCAATGCATAACGTCCGCCTGCTCCGGCGACCGCTTCACGGACCGCATAGAGCGAGGCATCGTCACTGAACCACCATTCGATCGGCGGGATGGCATTAGCCGTTTCAAAACCACCATCACGCACGAGGGGCAGTGCAGCCCCGCCCGTCGCGTATCGATATGCGGTGAACGCCTCACCGTACCGCCGGGCGGCGATCAGTCGATCGAGGAGCTGACGTGTAAAGGTGGCACCCCCGGGTTCCCCAGTCCGCAAGCCCGCCTGCTGGATGAAATCCTCCAGTACCCCCAGATCGGAGGCGCCGGTCAGAACCCGACTGAAGAACTCGTAGCGCCATGGTGGATTGGCGAGAAGCAATTCTGCCAGACGCGCTCGTACGGACGGCTCGTTGATCGCCTGCGTCAGCACCGGCATCAGGACGTCTGCCGACTTGCGCGACGTGCGCAGAGCGTGGTCGTAGTGCGTCAGCGCGCCGTTAATGTCGCCGGCCTGCACGAACCGCTCGATCAGATACATTTCAGTCGCAAGATCGCGGCGGGACAGAGTCTGGGCGTAGTCGATAAGTTGATTGGCAGACGCCAGATGATTGTCCTGTGCGTCGATCAGCGCCAGCGTACGGACCGCCTGGACGCTAGCCGGCTCCCGCTCTACTGCAGCTATAGCATCCTGCCGTGCCCGGATCAGTGTAGCGCGATCCGCATCGCTGCCGATAACACCCGCCGCTCTAATGATATGCGGATTGGCGCCCCAGGGCCAGATTCCGACAAGGGACCCGTTTTCGGAAACGCCCGCAACCGTGACGAGCGTAACGCCCATCGCGATCCACAACAGCACGATCCCACCCAAGACGATCGCCGCAACCCGGAATACCGGATTGCCAGCCCGATCAATCGTGGAAAGGGAAGCGTTCACTGCTCCGAACCCGTCCCGTCGGCGCCATAGCCATAGCCATAGCCGTAATTGTAGCCATAGCCGTAGTGCGCGCGTTTGGAGTCGAACTTTGTCAGAACGATGCCGAACACATTCGCCCGGGCGGCACGCAGTCGGCTCAGCGCGACCCGCACAACGCCCTTCTTAGTGGAATGCGCCTCGGTCACGAAGATGCAGCCCTCAACCCGACTGCTGACCAACGGTGCGTCGGCGAGACCCAAGACTGGCGGGGAATCGATGATCACGCAATCGTACATGCCGCGCAGTTCGGCCAGCAGGCGTTCAAGGCGATCCGATGCCAGCAGCTCGGCCGCGCTCGGCGGCTGCGGTCCTGCAGCCATAGCATGCAGACCGTCATCGCCGACCTGAATAAGCGTAGCGGTTTCGTTGGTGCCGGTCAGATAGTTGCTGAGCCCATATCCGCCATCGATGTGCATCAGATAATTCACCGACGGTGAACGCATGTCGCCATCGATCAACAAGACCCTGCGCCCCGATCGCTGCAGCGATTTCGCCAAGGCAATCGCAGTGAGCGATTTACCTTCCGCGGGACGCGAACTGATGACGGCCAGGCTGTGCGGGAAGCCGTGATCCGTAGCAAACGACAGGTTCGTTTGCAGTGAGAAATAGGCTTCGCTTAGCGGGCTCTTGGGATCGGCAAGGACCGTGACCGGCTTGTCGGTGGTCACCTTGGGGATCGTACCCAACAGCGCTTCCCCCAGAAGATCTTGGATTTCGCCCGGATCGGCGATCCCTTCGTCGATCTGTTCGAGTAGGAAGGCCGCAGCCCCACCGGCAAAGATGCCGAACAGCAATGCGACGACTAAATTGACCAAAAGACGCGGGCTGGATGGCTTGCGCGGCAATTCCGCAGCGTCGACGATCGATATGTTATTCACGCCAACCCCGCCGGCTACGCCAATCTCCTTGTAGCGCTGCAGCAACGCATCGTAGAGCTGGCGATTGGTGTCGGCGTCGCGTTGGAAGATGTTGTACTGAATGCTGCGGCGTCGCAGATCGAGAACTCCCGACTTGAGCTGCGCCACCTGGCGCGTCAGGACATCCTCACGCTGCCGGGCAGCGCGATAACTTTCGCGCAGCGTGTTGGTCACGCGCCCTTCTTCTGCAGCGATAGATCGATCGAGCTGTTGAATCTGGCTCCGGAGCGCTTGTGCGGGCGGATAGCTGGGTTCGAACTGCTCCAGCATCTTGGCATATTGCGCCTGCAAAGTTGCGCGGGTCGCACGGATGTCGGAGATACCCTGATTCTGCAGTCCCTCCGTCACCGAGCCGCCAGTACCGCTCAACCGGCTTTCGGCGAGAACGCGGTCGGCGGTTGCCTTGGTCAACTCGCGATTGAGCGTCGCAAGATCTTCCGACAACAAGGGCCGCTCGGTCCCCGTCGAACTGGTGACCTGACCGCTGGTGTCCGTGGTCGGGACCGTAACGATTCCTTCCTGCGACGCATAATTAACCAGCTGACGCTCAGATTCGTCAATCCGCTGGCGCAGCTGGGCAAGACGCGTCTCGAGGAATTTGCGCGCGTAGGACGTCGTCTCGTAACGACGTTCCAGGGTCACCCGGATGAAATGCGTGCCCCATGCATCCACAACCCGTTTGGAAAAGGCGGGATCGGGGCTGCTGAAACTGATCTCAACCAGACGCGACAGGCGCTCGGGGCGGATCTTCACCTGCTTGAGAAGCAGATCGCCGACCTCGCGGATACGCTGCTCCCTTGTCGAGGCACCGGGAATCAGACGATCGTCGTCGAACCAGCGCTTCGTGTATTCCGACCCCATCTGCCGAAAGAATTTGGCGTCATCGGCTACGCGCAAGTCCTGTGCGACCCGATCCGCCAACGTACGCGACTGCAGCAGACCATATTGGGTCTGGTAAAATTCCTGGTCGATCGCGGCATTCTGATCGGCTTCCGCACCGGCAACATTGGTAAAGTTGCGGACTTCACGCTGGATTTCGATCGTAGACGTCGCGGTATATTGCGGCGTGGCCAGCAGCGTTGCGATCAGCCCGAGCAGCAATGAGGCCGCAATGATTCCGATCAGCATCCACTTGCGTTTGCGTGCGACACCGATGACTTGGACCAGCAATGGCACCCGACGATGTTCTGCGTGATCGTCCATTCGACCAGTCGCAGGCCACCCGGCCGTTCCGCCAGAAGCCGCAGCCGACATTTGCGGGGGTTGCATCAAAGGAAAATCCTAGCGGGACTGAAGAAGTGCGACGACCGGTGCCGTCAGCAGTGGGGAAGCCGACAGGGCATCCTTGAAAATGCGCCGGGCACGGGATTCATCGACCATCACGACATCGTTCGCGTAGATTTCCGGATCGTCATAAACACCCTGACGGATCGCGGCCAGATCATACAGAGCTGCGTACTTCTTACCATCGACCTCACGGAATACGACGACGTAGTTCGCACGGGCAAATTCGGTCAGGCCGGATGCGCGCGCGATCGCCCGCATCAGGGACATCCGCCCGACGATCGGGAACAGGCCCGGCTGCGCGACGGCTCCGTCGACAGTAAAGACCTGGCTGGCATTGCTAGTGATATTGACGCTGACCCGCGGATCCTTGACGTAACGACCGCGCAACCGGTTCGCGACTTCCACTGCGACCTGATCGCTGGTCAGCCCGGTGACCGGGACCGGTCCGATCAGCGGCAGCGCGATGCGTCCCGTCAGATCGACCGTGACCGTCTTGCTGAGATCTGGGACGCCGAAGACGTCGATCTCGAGCTGATCGGCAGGCCCAATAGAATAGGGGCGGGGCGGAACAGTCAAGTCGCGCTGACGAGGCGCGGGCAGAGCCTGCTGTTGTACGGTCAGCCCCGGACGACCAACAAACTGGCTGTCTGAACAGCCTGATACACATACGCCGATGATCACCAGCGAAGCCAAACAACGATACATGGTACTTAGCTCCAGGTGAGGCACAGCGTCACGGTGACCGGCTAATAGGTAGGCTATCCGGCTCACGCAATGCGTGTTTCGAGGCTTGACGGATGAAGGCCCCCCACCAGCCAACAAACCCACAGCGTCGCGATCCCTGTAAATAAGGGGGTCCGCAAGGGATAGTCTACCACGCTGGCCAACAGCACGATCCCGATCGACCATCCGCTAGCGCGGGCAAGGCATATCGCCGGCGAGATAGGCGATAGGCGCAGAAATAAGTCCCGCATCGCTTTTGCCCACCATGCGATCATGACTGTCACGACGAGGAGGGCCGGCAGTCCACCCGTGATGGCCACTTCGATCAGATCGTTGTGCGCGTTGTTGAAAAAGGTGAATTTGAGCGCCTTATCGGGTTCAAAACTGCGAAACAGAGGCTCGAACGAACCAAAACCCGATCCGATCGGAAAGAAGGTACGGATCATGTCCTTGAGAATGGGTAGGTATCGGAAGCGCAATTCGTCATCCGACGCAAAACTCATCAACCGGCTCAGGGCAGGTAGGCGTCCGCTCAGCGCGAACGTCGCCATCAATATCGCGATCGCGGCCGCCGCCCCGATCGCGATCAACAAGGGCCGGCGCGCTTCCTTCGCAAAACCCTGCAGGGACGGACGCACCAGAACCGTTCCCAACATCGCGAGCACCAGCATCGTCAGTCCGGCACGCGACCCGGTGACGATCGCGGCAGCGATGAGCAAGAGGGCCAGCATAGCCGCGATCCACGTACGCTGGCTCATCGCACGGGATGTCGGTGCGGCGATCATCCAGGCACGCAGCAACGGCAGCATCGCGACGAGCGCGACGGATTCATGATTGCGATTGGCGAAGAACCCGACAGGCGAATCCTGGGTCGCATAGCTGTATAGATAGAAGACCGATCCCGCCCCCCCCGACATCTGAGCCACGCCTAGCAGGGCACAGGCAAGCGCCAGGACGAACAGCGCCGGCAGCAGCACCACTCGCTGGCGGTCGGCAAGATCGCGATACGCGACCAGCACGATCAACGGCGTGAGCAGGTCGAGCAGCGAGGCCCAGCTATAGTCGGGAAACAGCGAGATGGCATGCCACGGGCGTTCTCCCAGAACGGCCAGCGCCCCCACATAGCGATCCCGGCCCGGCAAAGCGCTCCAGAGCGCGAAAGGCAGCGGCACGAGCTGTATCGCGATCACTGCCGCCCAGACCGCCAGCAGGATCGCCGGCCAGCGCAGCGCCCCCCACGCCCGGCGATCAGGCAGGCACAGCAATGTCACCAGGATGCACACGCTGACCGGACGCAGCAGCAGCAACGATGCCACGGTCGCGCGCGACGATCCCCCCGTCAGGCAGAGCAGGGCAAGAAAACCCAGCAGCGACCAAAGCCGGATCCGCTCGGGCCACGTCCCTTGATACCATTGCAGGACCGGTTGCCGACGATGTTCCGGTGGATCCGAACGGCAAGCGGACGACAGGGCGGAGGTCATCGCATGACTATCCACGTAGAAAGAAGATCGTTCGAATATATCACGGCGCCATCCAGTGATTATAGTGGAACGTGTAGTCCAAGCCTTCCCGACGTTCTCGAATATGGCGCGCGGGATTGCCTCCAACGACGGAAAATGGTGCTACGTCTCGTGTGACGACCGCGCCGGGCAACACCACTGCGCCCCTGCCTATCGTAATTCCCGGCTGTACGATGGCATTGGCGAAAATGACGGCAAAATCCTCCACGCGGACCGGTGCCTTCGTAAAGGCGAAATCGCTGGAGTCGATATCGTGCCCACCGGTGTAGATGCGAACATTGTGAGCGATGGATACGCTGTTGCCGATGGTGATCGCGGCGCGATTATCGAGATAACAGGCGCGATTGACGACCGAATGATCGCCGATGGTGATCGGGGCCAGCCCGAACGTGCGCAAGGGCGCATGAACGCAGGTATTGTGGCCAAGGCCCATACGCAGAGCGCGCGCCAAACGTCGTCTTAACACGAAGAACGGCGTCATATTGTACAGGATGTTCGCCAGACGGATCCCGGTAAACACTGCCTGGGTCATGAGCCAGGGATGTCGGCGCCGCATGGCAACCATCGCCAGCGCCGCTTCGTGCCGCAGCCGTGCTTTGGCGAGCGCACCTTGCGAAAACCCGTGGCGACGCAGGATGGCATGATATTGTGCGAAGGCACGCCGCTTGAACTTGTCGGACACCCCGCCTTCGCGCATCCGGATGCGGTAATCGCAGGCGACGAGTTCGACGTTGCGGGCAAGCGCCCGCATCAACCAGTCGGTGTCGACCGCGATGCTAACCGCGGTATCGAACCGCCCCACGTCCTGCCATATGCGGCGCGGAAAGATGCAGGTGGTGAACATGAACCCGAACCCGTGGGCCAGGCGCTTGCGGTCGAAGGTCTTTCGATTCGTGCCGATCGACCGGCCGGCGCCATCGATGAATTCGGTAATGCCAAAATAGATCGCTTGCTGGCGATCATGGGCACGATACGCCGCGACCATCTGCTCGACGCTGTCGGGCAGCAGTTCGTCGTCTGCGTTAAGTAGCAGAACCAGTTCCCCGCTCGCCCGCTCGATACCCTTATTCCAGGCATCGCCGATACCATGATCGCGTTCGGAAACGAAGACGTCGACGGTGTCGCGATACCGATCGACGACCGCCAACGTACCGTCGGTCGATCCACCATCGATGACGAGATATTCGATGTGGGGATACGTCTGTGCAGCGACGCTACGCAGCGTGTGCTCAATAGTCGCCTCCGCATTGAAGCAGACGGTAATGATCGACACGCTAATGTCGGCGGTCTGGTCTTGTGTGTGCACGTTGTCCATCTTCACCATCGCGGGCATCGTCATAGCACGTTGTCCCGCCCACCCGTCATCACAGCGTAACCTAGACATTCCCCGAAAGCACGCGCTGCTAAAGCCCCGGCGGCAGACGCAAAGGGGGCATTCACGCCAGCACCGTCGTACCGATGCCCACGTAGCGCACGGCTAGGCGGTTGACGATGTAGTTCCGGACCACCAGCACCGCACCCACCAGGATCGCAACGCCGTACGCTCCACCCAGGCGATAGGCCAATGGCAACAGCACGCAGGTCACGGCAAGCGATATGCCCACGCTCATGAGTGACAGACGTTGCCGATCGGCAAGGTCGAGCAGGGTACTGCCCGAGGGGAACAGCAGCGACAGCGAACGAAAAATGAGAAATATCAACACGAAACCGTACAGGTCGGGATAGGCGGGAAACAACCAGCCGACGATCGGGCGGCCGATCACCGCGGCGAGCAGCGTTCCCGCTGCCATCAGCATGCAGTTGAGCCGCGTCGCCGGTCTCAGGATCCCCTGTACCGCCGCTAGGTTGCGTTCACGTAGGAGTTGCACGATCCGCGGTCCATAGGTCGCCAGAAACGTGCTCGACACGATTCCCGACAGTTCGAATACCTGGGCAGCAACGCGATAGGCACCAAATCGCGTCGGGTCGATCACGGTACTGACGTAGAGAATGTCGACACGGCTGTTGAGCATCAGCAACAGAGCCGAGCCGAGAAACACCGCGCCTTCGATGGCAAAGTAGCGCACCCGCATCGGCCGGATCACGCGAACATCAAAAGCGCCGCGCAGGTAGATACGACAGCTCCAGGCACCGTAGAGCGCCGTCACGCCTGTCGCCGCGATGAAGCAATCGAACACCAGCGCGGTGGAACTGCCCGGTCGAGCAAAGACAAGGACAGCAGCGACCAGCACGGCCTGCTGCAAAACTGATTCCACCAATTGCGCGGCGAAGAACCGCTCCGTCACGCGGAGGATGGGGACCATGATCCGGCAGCAGCATTGCAGCAGGATGGCGGCAAGGACGCGCCAAAAGCCGACCACCGCGATTCCAGCGTAGAAGTGGACAAGACAGGCATACATCAATCCGCTGACCGCAATACCGAACAGGATTGATACGCCGAGGCAGAAACCAACCAGATCGCGGCGGCTTACATCGGCGAAGCGCGACGCCCCCGACAATTCCCGGATCAAGAGTACGTCGAAACCCAGCGTCGCGACCGTGGCGAAGATCACGCTCAGGATTAGAAGGATCGAGAAATCGGCAAAGAGCGCCGGATTCTGACGGCTCAACCAGAAGGATACGACGAAACCCAGCCCGGCCCCGGCAAGGCGCAGGACGACCAGCGCATACGGGCCCCATATTTCGCGTCTGCGCGCTTTCGCGATCATCGCGGCGCACCCGTCAGTTCGGTAATACGAGCCGACATTGCCGCACCGCCGGTCGTGACCGTCCTGGCAAGCACTTCGTTACCTATAAGCGTCACGCCGCCCAGAGCCGCAGGATCGGAACAGCGCAAGACGACCGCCATCCTTCCCCCACCGCGACAATCCGTCAGCGATATCCTGTTTGCCCGGCGAACCAGGAAGATCGGGGCGGTGCCCGCTTCGTTCAGCGCATGGAAACGACAGCCGCGGCACGATACGCTGGGATAGTCGGCAAGATCCTGCGACGCCGGCGCGGTCAATTCGAAGACAGCAGGATCCGCGCCGGCCATCGGCTTGAATTCGAACATGCACGATTCGAACGTCGCATTCACACGCTTGCCGATTGCCCCGATCATCTGCACGGACACGCGGGCATATCCGAAATCGCACCCGACGAAATAATTAGTCTGGCTATGATAGTTGATCCTGCACGCGATGTCCGCGTAGCGGACGATGCAGCCGCTGAATATCGTATCTTCAGTCCCCGAATTGAGGTCGAACCCGATCCGGCACGCGAAGCATTGTATCTTGGACACCTGCCCCATCCACACCGTCGCTTCGCCGAACACGCCCTTTTCCAACCGCGTCAGGTACAGATCCGTTAGCGCGAAATGGCGTGCGTCGCGAAGACGGATACCTGCCCCCTCCCCCTGACCGACGATGGCGAGTGCCGCCACGCGAACGCGCTCCACCGGCGCGCCCGCAGTCTCACCGACGATCTCGATACAGGCATCCGCTCCATCGAGCTGAAGGATGGTACTCCCCTCGGCGATACCGGCGTCAGGCAGGCTTGCCCATCCCGTTCCGACCAGTGACTGCCCCGGACCCAGGCGGATCGGCGCCGTGACGCGATATCGTTCCCCGCGCAGCCGTACCGTCCCCGGCCGCCGTCCCAGACTGGCCAATGCCCGATCGATCGCCGCGCCGCCCGTACCCAGCATGGCGACGTCGATGACCGGCTCCGCCAGCCGCCATACCGCCCCATCCCGGCTACGCACGAGATCGGGCCGCGAAGACGACATCTGTCCAGCCGGATCGCGCTCGTAGAGGGCGGGGCAGATCGGGCTGCCGGGATCGTATTGGAGGACGATCAGGCCGTGTACGTCGGCCGCGATCATCGATCGGCCCAGCATCACCCGGTCGCGCACACAGGGCACGACCCCGGTGCCGCCCGCCGCTTGGGCCGACAGAATGCCCGCTCCCAATCCGGTAACGCCCAACGAACCAAGACCGGTGGCCAAGATGCCGCGTCTCGTCGGATCGCTCATGCGAAACCCAGAGCGTCCCGATACACGCCATCGGCGATCACATCATGGTGATAGGTGGCAATGAAGACCGCTGAAGCCTGTCGCATGGCCGTGAACCGTCCGGGCGATGCGGCAATCGCCAGCGCCTCGTCATAGGTGCTGCCCGGATCCTCGACGACCGCACATTCGACTCCCGGTGTGATGTCCAGCCCCTCGATCCCGCGCGGTGTCGTGACCACGGGGATTCCGACGGCCATACAGTCGAACACCTTAGTCTTTATCCCCGTTCCGAACGTGATCGGCGCAACGAGAACGCTGGGTTCCGCAGCCACGGCTGCCAGCGTCTCGGCGAAGCCGTGGAAATGGACAAAGGACTCGACGCCGGACGGCAACGTCATCGGATCATGCCGACCATAGACGTGAAGCGGGGCGAGCGTAGCGCCCACCGACGCGCGCGCAGCCATATGGGCAACGATACTGCGGAACGCCTCCATGTTCTGGGTATGTCGCAAATTCCCGATGAAGACCAACCGAATGTCGCCAAGGTCGGCCGGCAGCGCGGGCGGCTGCTCGGCCGGCAACAGCGGCACGCCGGCGACCAGGCTCGACCCGATCTCCTCGGCGAATTCACGCGCCTCGTTACGCGAGGAAAACAGCATCCGGTCGACCCGACTGCTCCAGTACGTCTCCCGCTTCCGCATCAACCAGGATTCGGCACCCAACACCATACGGGACACGAAGCGGCTGACGTAGCGAACCGCCGGGTGAAAATCCGCACCGCGCGCGCCCATCATGCTTGCACCGCGGATACGCATCATATCAGCATAGCGACGTGACAGACGATCGTCATAGTCGAGTACCAGACGCGGCCCATTGTCACGCGGCAGCAACCGGATCACACCCGCCATCCGCAGCATATCAATATAGACCGCGTCAAACGGTTGGGCAGCATGATGCGCACGCAGGATGCGCGCGGCCTCGTCACTGGAATAATATGCTTCCTGAAACGGGACCATGCGGGATATCGCGCGCCATACGCTGCGCATGATCCCCGCCCGCGGAATACGGACGATGGGAACGTCATATAGGAACGCTGGCCGCTCTCCTGCGTCCTCGCCGCAGAAAATAGTCACCTGACCGTTTTGGAGCATCGCCTTTAGATGCTGAAGAAGCATCCGTTCCCGACCGGCAACTGGCGGATACGGCCAGCGGCTCAGGATCGCTGCGATTCGATAGGACGCAGCCACGCATAATCCCTTGAATGGTTGGATAAGGACGGATAATCGTCACACGCCGTTACCCGGTCGAACCCAAAATGGCAATCAGGCCACGGCCTGTCTTGCCTTTTACGAGGAATAGGCACCCGCTGCGTAGTCGTCGATGATGTGATCCAGCAACCGGATCGAACAGTGCAGAACAAGAGAGTGTCGACGGATCATGGTTTTCCTCAGTTGGGTTGCGATGTTCGTCGCAAGCATGGCATTCTGCGGGCTGCTCTACAAACGCTACCACTCAGCCTTTGCGATCCTAATCGGAATATACTCTTTGTTTTTATTCGTGCTACCGGGGCTGGCACGGCTTACCGATCACGTCAATTACCTAGGCGATCCGACATTCGATCCAGATATCGTCTATCAAAATATCTGTATTACAGTATTTTATGCCACTGCGATGTTTGCGCTTTGGATATCAGGATACTCGCATAGTCGCCTGCCAAATGCAACGGCTAGAGCTTTTGGCGGATTCAGTTGGCCTGCACTTATCATCGCCTACCTGATATTCGCCGCTTTATCTTATGGCGCTAATTACTCGATCTACGGCGATCCTTTTTACTTTATGCGGATCGGTGATCTTGATCGGTTTTCGGTGATGGTAAGCTTGGTCAAGGGCGGCTGGTATCTCAGCACGCTGTCAGGCATCGCGATGGTGCCATGCACACTGATCCTGGGTGTGCTCTGGCGTGACTGGCGGCCCTTGCCGATCCTGGGCGGCCTGGCGCTTCTTGCCCTGACCTATTTCATCACCTTTCCGCCCACCCGTACTGCCATCATTGCCGCGATCGTCGCCTTCGCCTTAATCCGCTACGATGCGGCCCCCACACAGCGCACCAAGACCATTGCCGTCTTGGTGGCTGTCGCCCTGGCGGTTCCGTCGATCATGCTTCTCCAACTGCTCAACGAAAGCCGCCTCGGTGACCGTGCAGCACAGCCGGCAAAAAGTGAGCAATCGCAAACTGTGCTGCAGACCCTTACCGCGAATTTTTTTCAGTATGACAACGGCTTGCTGCTGCAGCGCCGCTGGTTGCGTGAGGACAGCACAGATTTCAGCTTTCTGTTGGCTACCATCAGCCCACTCAATCTCGTGCCCTCCGCGATTGTCCCGTTCGAAAAGCCCCGCGCCGACAAGGACGCCTATCTGACCGAGATGGTGTTCGGGTCGGGCCTCAATCTCGCGTATTACTCGGAAGGCTCTACGATCACCTTTGCCATGCCGATGACCGCACTGACCGACTTCGGGATGCTGGGGGTGATTGTATCGGGGCTCATATTTGGCTGGACGGTGACATTCATCATGGCCTGTCGACGTCACGCCTCGCCCGCATTCCTGTTCTTTCTGTCGCACACGCTGGTCGTATTTGTCGCCGCCCTGCGCTTCAGCGTTGAAGGACTATTGCAGCAAATGCAGATAATCGGTGTCGTTCTAATTATTCTAAAATTGTTAAGCGATATTTTGCCGGGCTCTGCTACGGGAGCGCAATACTATTTGAATCATGACCTTGCCATAGAAGAAGGATTTGCCGCGCGTGACTAAGATAATTTGGGCAAACCTTCTTCCAAAAGAGCTAGATCGCGGAGGAGGGTCGACCTATTCTTCTGGTGTTCGCCGTTTACTTGAAATGGAATGGCATGGGCAGGTCCACGATTTACATGTTCTTCCCCGCGATCCGCGCCGGCGTAAGATCAAGCTTTTGACAGGACTGCTGATATCATTGGTGTCGCGGCAGGCGGCCAAGCTGCTTTACTGCCGCTCGACTGAGGCGATCCGTTGTGTGCAGTCCAGTGATGCCGACATGCTGGTTTGCGACCATGTCGAGACCGCCTATCTCATGTCGCACTTCCACGGTCGGACATGCCTCATCCTCCACAACAATGAAGGCGCCTTGATGCAAAGCCGCGGATCGCAAGGATCACGGCTGAAGCGTTGGTTCTTGTCGCGTGAGGGAAATCGGATTTCAGCGTTCGAGGAATGGGCGTTACGCCGCGCCGACATCGCAATCTCACTGTCGCCCGACGATATCGCGGCGTTCCACCGCCTTGTTCCAGACAAGGCTATCCGCCATGTCCCTCCACTGTTCGACTATGTGCCCACTCCTGCGCAGCCGATTCCGCATCCTCCCCGGCTAGGATTTGTTGGCAATCTTGACTGGTGGCCCAATGCCGAAGCACTGAGATGGTATCTCGCAGAGATCCATCCCCATCATACGCTGCCCCTCTACGTCGCCGGGGCGGGGGACACGACATTTCTGGCTGGCGTAGACCGAGTCCACGTGCTGGGTTTCGTCCCCGACGTCCGAGACATATGGCACACGTTCGATGTCATGATCGCTCCCATCCTCAGCGGATCCGGGGTCAGCATCAAGACGGCAGAAGCATTGTACAACGGCAAGCCCGTCGTCGCGACGCCGATGGGCGCGCGCGGCCTGCCCTTATCGGGGGGCAGTAATGGGATAGATATTCGTCGGTCCGCGACCGAATGGATCGAGGCACTCAGAAAACTGGCAGCAGGCGCACGCCCGACGCTACCCGACGATCGAACGCGTTCCTTGTTCGCAGCACCGCGCGATGTGATTGGTCCCGTTTGCCAACCCTGAACGATTGAGCGATGCTCCAAAAACCGATATGCATGCCAGTCGTTCACGACGGGCGTCGATAAGGGAACCACCATGAATTTCTCTTCGAACACGCCGATAGGCGAAGCATCGTCTATCGTGGTGAGCGAAAAGGAAACGCTTCGGCTACGCTGCTATCTACTGCTTGTGCTCGCTGACACGCTGGCACTTTCAATCGCCTTTCTCAGCGCCAACCTGATCTACCTCAGGGACGTCTACAGCGTGCACGGCATCACCATGCTCACGTCGGTGCTACCAATCTATGTACTGCTGGCTGCGGTCGGAAACGCCTATAACGGTGCCGTACTGGCGCGTGCGCGCACCGGCATCCTCCGCGCGGTGCAGTCTTTCCTGATGGCAGCGGCAGCCGTCCTGTTCATCGCCTATTTCCTCAAGGCCGGAGGGGAATTCTCCCGTCTTGTCTTTGCCCTGGGTGGGATAGGCGCAATCATGTTAATTGCAGTGTTCCGTGCCCTCCTCCGTGCTCCCATCCTGAAAATCCTAGGCGGAAATCCACTTGCCATCGTCGTAATCGACGATGGGATCGGGTATACGCCGATCGCTAACGAAATTGTTATTTCTCCCGAAAAAATCGGGTTTCGACCCGATACCTCTGACCCCCATCTGTTCGACGCATTTGCAAATTCGGTTGCAGCAGCAGATCGGTTGATCATCGCCTGCCCGCAATCGAGGTATCTGGACTGGTCGATGGTACTTCGCGGCCTATCGGTCGATGGCGAAATTCTAACGGATCAGACCGACCACCTTGATATTCGTGGAATCAACCATTATGGCGGCCGCCGCACGATGGTGGTATCGGTCGAACCGTTACATATTCGTCAGCGGATTGCCAAACGCCTGTTTGATCTGGCGATCGCCGTCCCGCTGCTCGTAATTTTGTCGCCGATCCTGCTGGCGACGGCACTGGCCATACGACTGGAAAGCAAGGGACCAGCGCTTTTCGTCCAAGCTCGCATCGGCCAGAACAATCGCATCTTCCGCATGTTTAAATTCCGCAGCATGTATATCGACCAGTGTGATATCAATGCCGACAGACTAACCACCCGCGACGATCCCCGTATCACTCGTGTCGGCGAGATCATCCGAAAGACAAGCATCGACGAGTTGCCTCAGCTCTTCAATGTGATCTTGGGCAGTATGAGCATCGTAGGACCACGTCCTCATGCTATTCTCGCCAAGGCCGCCGACGTTCTGTATTGGGACGCCGATGCCCGCTATCGCCATCGGCATTCGATAAAGCCAGGCCTGACGGGTCTGGCACAGGTCCGTGGTTTTCGCGGGGCTACCGATCGCGTAGAGGATCTGACCAATCGA
>CAJYHD010000288.1 GCA_913773715.1 uncultured Sphingobium sp. | reverse complement strand
CGTGTCTCGATGACGATCGACTACGGCGTATATTGATGGCGGCGGGTTTTTTCGTTCAGAATGAACACGGCACCGTCCAGATCGATGAAATTTACAAGAACTATCGGCTGACGTACCGGGGCGTTCGCAACACGGGACCGACCGGCTTCTTTCAAGTCGATGTCCAGGGTAATCGCCCCATCCTTGCAGTGCGGCCGCCCGAGAGTGATCTAACCCTAGGGGCAACGGCGTATTACCCCGATAGCCAGCGACCAGGCTGGTGGGTGGCTCTCTTCGTCTGCGATCCTGGAACAACCATCAATAAAGATTTCGATATCTTCGTTTTCGACCTCATGCCCGACATCATTCCGGGGAGCTTCGGTTTCCAGGTGTTCGACGCGGCAGGGCGACTGACGTTCGACAGCAGCGTTCGCCCTTTTCGCCCCGTCGGCATGATTTCAAAGGCCTTTGGCCGCCAAACCCCCATCATACCCGGCATGGTGGAGGCGACCGTCGCGTGTACGCCCGGCACCTCTCAGTTGGGTGGAGCCGGCGGCTACTCGGTGTGGTGCAACGGTACGCAGCTTCGGGACGAGTACGCCGAGTTTGGTTCCGTCTATCTCGGATACCACGACACCAGCGACTACGGCTCTAACAACGATGTCCAACCGACCTACGATTATCCCGGCTTCTGGATTGTCGTGGATGTGACCGACTATTGATCCCTAGCAAACGGAGCGCGACGACATGTCCGAACCTACCATTGCCGAAATTGATGCGCAGATTTTCGATCTTCAGCGTCAGCGTGATATCAAGTCACTAGCCGGATCAAAGGCCGTTTCCGATGCGCTCAAAGTCGGGAAAGTTGCCACGCTGGCCGAAGACCTGGCAGCCCTTTTGCCGGACCTATCGCCGCAGAGTGTCGCCTACCAGCAGGCCCGCAACATCATCACCGTGGTGACGAACACTCGAACCCTTATCGACGGAGACGTGGCGCGCATCCAGGCGATGGCGGAAGCTCAGGCGGCAGGCTGACCAGCCAAGGCCAGGATGTGACCGCGCTTTCCATCCTTACAGGTCCTCCTCTTTCCCGACCCGCCATAATCGCCCGGAGGTGGCATGCATAATCCCCTACTTTACCTCTTCGGCGGCATCGGCGCGTTAATCTACGCCTTCCCGATGTATCTGGCCGCCGCCAGCGCCGATCCACCCGGCAGGTTCGCGCTCACCGTCATGTTCTTTTCGGTGTTCGTGGGCGCGATCCTGTCGCCTGTCCTGGTTCCGATGCTAGGTCACCGATGGGACTTTCTGGTGCAGCCGGAACCCTATCCACTGGCGGTGGGCGTCGGGCTCGCCAGCAATCCTCTTATGCCGATATTCATTCGCAAGCTGCGGGACTGGGCAGAGTCCTATAACCCCGGAGGTACGAAGCGATGACACCCTTGATCAACTCATTCCTCGCCGGACTGTTCTACCTGCTGGCGGGCACCTGCGGACTTTGCCGCCACTTCCTGCTTGAACCCGGCATGGCGAACTATCCCAAGGCGCCCAAGTGGTTGCTAAACGTGTTCTTCGCCTTCTCGTCGGTGTTGATCTACGCCGGTCTGCGCTTCCTCTGGTCGTGGGGCACTGGCGAGGGCGCGACAGTGCCGCCAGGCGTCACGGGCATGGGCGTGATGCTTGCCGGGGCCACGTTCGTCTACAAAGTGTCCATGCTCTACAACGTGCTGCGCCAGCGCTACCCCGTCGCTGTCTGGGCGCGTCTCAACCATATCACCGACCTGGTGCAATGCTCGCCCAAGAAGGGCGGCAAGTAGGCTTCTCGCCGGCGCCGAGGCGCGGCTTCCTTCGAAAGGTACATCGATGACGATCAAGGATCTGCAGCGCCGCATCGGCGCTGCGGCCGATGGCGTATGGGGGCCGAAGAGCCGTGCCGCGCTACTCACCAAATTGACGAACAGGAGCGCCCCGGCCCTGACGGACGCGGACTTGCAGCAGGCGGCGGATCGCCTGCGCGCGCCGGTAGCGATCATCCGCGCGGTCCGAAAAATCGAGGCCCCGCGCGGTGCATTCGATGAAAATGGCCGCCCGTCGATCCTGTTCGAACGGCACAAGTTCCGGACCCATTCGGGGGGGCGGTTCGACCGGGCCGCACCGGGTTTGTCCGGACCACGTTTCCGGCGTGGCGAGTATGGCACTTTCGCCGGTCAATACGACAAGCTGCTGAGCGCCTGCGCGCTCGATCCGGACGCGGCTTTCAAGGCCTGCTCGTGGGGCGCATTCCAGGTGCTGGGCGAGAACGCCGACGGCACGGGCTATTCGACCGCCTTTGACATGGCTCTCGCGCTTACGGTCAGCGAGCAAGCGCACCTTGATTGCTTTCTTCGGTTTGTCCGCATGAAGGGGCTGGAAGACGAACTGCGCGCCTGCCGCCCCGGCAATGCGAACAGCTGCATACCGTTCGTGCGCCGCTACAACGGCGCGGGCTTTTGGGAGTTCAACTATCACATCTTGCTGGCGCAGGCCGCGCTGTGATGGGCCTGATCGCGATCCTTCGCGCCCGCCCAGGGCTTTCCTTGTCCGCCGCGCTGCTGATCGCTTGCGTCTTCCTCTGGCTATGGGGCCGCGCAGGTCATGAATCGGCCGCGCAATGGGAAACCAAGGCGATCGCTGAGCGTGATAACCATCTGATTACAAAGGCTAACATTCAGGATGCGCAGGCATCGGCCGCCAAGACCGCCCGCGATGCGCGCCTCGTCATCGAAGCACAATCCCGCAAACTCGCCGAAAGGGCCGACAATGCCGAACATGATCTTGCAGCGGCGCGTGCTGCCGCTGCCCGCTTTGCTGATGCTCGCCGCCTGTCAGTTGGGGCCGGAAGCCCCGCTGGCGGTGCGACCGGCTATGCCGGAGCCGCAAGCAAAGATTACCCTGCCCCGCGTAGTGACGGACCCGGTGCCGATGCCGTGGTGATTGAGCGCGACGAGTTCGAGCAGCTCGTCGGCAACACCCTGCGATTAGAGCGTGTCCGTCGCTGGGGTGACGATCTGATTGCATCCGGCCTGGCCATT
>CAJYHD010000287.1 GCA_913773715.1 uncultured Sphingobium sp. | reverse complement strand
CAAGTCCGAAAGCATCGCCGCCACCGCCACGATCAGCTACCAGATCAATGCGACCCTTAAACTGACAGTCTCAAACGATTTCAGCCATAATGAGCCGATGATCTACAACGGTCTGCCGCTGATCGACGGGCGCATCGTCAAGGCGCTGCGCCGTGTAAACTATGTCAGCGAAGGATCAAGGATCCAATTCACCGATGACTGGGCGCATGCCACGCTGGAATGGCAGCCATCCGCCAATTTCACTGTAAGCAACACAGTCTCGTATATCTATGGGCGGCGGCTATGGAAATATCCTAGTCAGTTCAATTACCAGCCGACGTCAAACAACATCCTGGTCGGCAATTACGCGACTTTCCAGCAGCGCCAACGCCAGTACAACAATCATCTAGAAGCGCGCTGGAACCAGCCCCTGATAGGAATGGCGAACACCCTGTCTTTCGGTTTGGACGCCGACTATCTCGACAATATCCGTCGGCAGCACATCTTTGCCGGCACCACGACGACAAATCTCTACAACAGCGATCCGCCGCCATTCATCGGCACCACCTTCACCCCCACTGATCAGCAGATGTTCGTGAAGCAGGTCTCGCCGTTCGTCGAGGATCGTCTGGCTGTGACACCAGCACTGTCGATCCTGGCCGGTTTGCGATTTGATCGCCTGGACGTGAAGCGCCGGGACCTAGTCACCGGCAGCGAGGTCAGCAAGGTCTACTCACCGATCAGCTGGCGGGTAGGGACCGTCTATGAGATTGCCAACAGCGTCAATCTCTACGCCCAGTTCTCCAAGGCAGTCGATCCGGTTGCCAATATCTGCTGCATCTCAGCGGCACAGGTGCAGTTTGCGCTGAGCGCTGGGAAGCAGGTCGAGGGCGGGATCAAGGGCTCCCTCCTGAACGGTCGACTGGAATGGACCCTAGCGGGTTATCATATCAGCAAGAACAATCTGCTGATCCCATCGCCCAGCAATCCGAACATCACCATCCAGGTCGGCGGACAATCGTCCTACGGTGGCGAGGCCATGTTATCGCTGCTGGTGGTACCGGGTCTGCGACTCCAAGCAAACGGGACACTGCTGCATGCGAAATATGATGATTTCAGCGAACGGGTCGGCAGCATCGTCGTCTCGCGAGCAGGAAATCGCCCGGTCGGCGTGCCCGATCGCTCCGGCAATCTGTGGGCGATCTGGGACGCGAACAGCCAGCTCCAGCTCCAAGGCGGGCTGCGCTATGTCGGCAAGCTTTTAATCAACACGGCCAACACATTGTCCATCTCCGGATATGCCGTGGCCGATGCGGGGATAAGTGTCCGATTGACGCCAAAGATCGTAGCGCAGGTGCACGTGTCGAACCTGTTCGATCGCTTATATGCGACTAATTACGTGAGCAACGGACGCGGCGGCGGGCAATCGTTCCTCGCCGCGCCGCGATCGGCAAATCTCATTTTGACCGCAGGCTTCTGATGGCAATCGCCAAAATCCGATCAGATCGGGCATGATCCGCAAGCTATTCGACTCACAGCAGGCACGACAAGGCGTAGGCATCGCCTCTCGTACCCATGTCCGGCGGTGGTTTAGTACGCTGCACCGCTGGCTGGGCTTCGCCTGTGGCGCCATATTGGTCGTTGCGGGTCTCACGGGCGCGCTCCTCGCTTTCTACATGGAACTGGATGGATCGCTGAATCCCAGTCTGCGCACGCTTCAAAAGGGTGCACGTCCGTCCAGCTATGAAGCCGTTTACAAGGTGCTGACGCGATTGCCGGTCACATCGTCCGGCTATTGGAAAATGGAGATCCCGCCCGCCGGCGGCCCCATCACGACGCGCTATTATGCCGAGAGTGCGGGCTCGGATATGCGGCGAACACGGATGGTTTCGGTTGATCCTGTATCACTGCGCGTTCTGCGCGATGCATATTGGCGGGAGACCTTCTTCACGTGGCTCTACGATCTACACCTGAACCTGCTGCTGGGACCGAGCGGCAAGATTGCGATGGGCGTCGTCTCGCTCCTGGTGGTGGCGATGCTGATCGCGGGCATGATGACATGGGTGGTCCCGGGTGGAACGCTGCGATCGAAGCTTCTGGTCAAGCGCAACGCCGCTCTACCCCGTCGCCTTTACGACCTGCACAAGATCTCAGGGCTGATCACCTTGCCGGTGCTGCTGCTTTCGATGCTGACCGCCGCCATCATCTGCTTACCGAACCAGTCCCGGCCATTGCTGGCAATGCTGGGCCCACTCACCCCGACACCGGATGTCGCCTCACGCCCGATACCGGGCGGCAAGCGCATTTCCATTGACCAAGCCTTGTTGATCGGCATGCGCCGCTTCCCCGGGGCGGCGGTCGTCTGGATACGAATCCCGCGCCTTCCGACCGACGCCTACGATCTACAAATGCGGCGGGCCGGCGCGCCAATGACTCGTTTTCCACGCACTCATGTCTGGCTCGATCAATACAGCGGCGCAGTCCTGGCGATCCATGATCCCCATACGGACGGGGCTGGCGACACCGTTCTGAATTGGGTGCAACCACTCCATGACGGCAAGGCGTTCGGCATTGTCGGGCGGGTTGTAGTCATGCTGGTCGGGTTCGCACCGGCCCTGCTGTTCGTCACTGGCATAATGCGGTGGTCGGGAAAACGCGCGGCACGCCGCACTGCTCTGGTGCACCGTGCGCGACGTCGTGGATCAGACGCCCGATGAAGAACCTGACATGCGCACGCATGCGCAGCACGAACGGCTATGGCCTTGGATGCGTGGCCGGGCTTTCCCAACGCCTGCTCGGGATTGGAACTCCAAAAATGCATATCTTAGATGGAGTAATGGGACGGTCGGGCATTCCCGAAACCGCCTGTCCTAAGAACCCAAGGTAATCGATCGAACGGCCATGGTTGGGTGGCTGCCAATCGAGGGCTTCTTCACGATCGACCGGCGGCTTCTGTGAATTCCGGACGTTCATTTCACCATCAAGAAACGGCGAGGTTTGGTCGGTCGCGGTCAAAGGCTCATGTTAGTGACCTTGCCGTTTGCAGTCGGCACCTCTTGCGGCAATATGGGTACACTCAGACGCGCCTGCGTGCCTCGCCCGTTAGACGCGACCGAGAACTCCCCTCCGACAGACACTGCTCTTCGTGTGGCGTTCAGAAGCCCATTGCCTTTCGTTTGGTCCTCAACGATTCCGCGTCCGTCGTCGGAAATCTCCACGATAACGCGATCCTCGACAACGAGCACGCAGATCAGCGCCGATGTCGCATTGGCGTGGCGAATGATGTTGGTCACACATTCGCGAACGATCGAGACGATCTGCCGGCCAGTCGAATAGTCGAGCAACCAGTCCTCAGTCGTCGTGGCTGGGATCGGCCAATCCAGCGTAATACCCGCCGTTTCCAATCGGCCCTGGCTTTCATGGCGGAGATTGGCGAGCATCGCCTCGAAGGATTGCGGCGTACCTGACAGGCCGGTGATGATTGTTCGGATATCAGCCATGGCGCTTCGCACATCTTCGTGCATCGCCTCGGCACTTGGGCGATGCAGGCTCGTCAAAAGGCGCGCGCTTACATCGTCGTGCAAATCGCGCGCAATCCTTCCCCGCTCCTCGGTTACCCCGCGTAAGTAGGCATCACGTGCATCGAGCAATCGACGGACGAGCTCCGCGAACTGCCGGGCAGTCTCGATGTCGCGCACATTGAAGACACGTGTGCCCCCACCGGGGAAGCGCAGCAGCAAGCCGTCATCCGCCATTGGCGAAGGGAAATAGAAGGCGCTTCCGTTGTCCAGGATTCGCGGCTCGTCACCGGAAAATGTGATCGCGTCGGTCTCGAGCGGCTCAAACATCGCTTTGGCGGCTTCATGCCATGCCTGACGAGCCAGTTGCGCTGTCGGTGCGAGCGTCATATCGCCAGCAAATTGCAGCAGGTCGCGCGCCTGTCCGTCGCGTAGACGCTCTGCGCGCCGAAGCAACCACTCACGCATCGGCAAATAGAGTGTGATTCCGGCCATCGCAGAAAGGAACAGCGCTAGATCGCGTTGCTGAGTGACTGTGGCCAAGAGGACTGCATCAACGATAAGAAGGAAGAGAATGGCGCATGCGGAAAGGAGCAGACTTAGCGCCCAGCGCCCGAGCGCGAACAGTCTGGCCCTGATAATCGCGATGCCGAGGCCCAGATAGAGCATCAGAAGCAAGGGCGCAGTCATGTCCGGGGACACGAGTGGCGTTCCACCATTGAACTGACCCGCCAAAGACAGAAAGAGAAACAGGGTGACCGATACGGCCGTACCAATTGTGATCGGCATCAGCGCAGCGCGCGTCTCCGGATCGTGACGGGCATGCCAGGTCTGCAACGCGAGCAGGACGATGATCGCGACACTCTCGAGACCTGCGGAAAGAATGGCGACATCGACCGCATTTGGGAAAAGATCGAAAGCGACATCGAGAGCAATCGCGACGCTCGCGATGGCGAGCATCCATAGCCAGAACGGGCTCACCAGCGGCCGTGGAAACCGGGCGAACAAAGCAACGAGGCTCCCTGCGCAGACCACGCCTGAAAGATAGTTCGCGATCAGCATGATCCGATCGAGGGTCCCGCTGAAACCGAGCCCCGCGCTGATGTTCAGCGCAATTGTCGCACATCCGACAAAGAGGCCGGTTCCACTCAGTGCGAACATGATCGGTGCCCAGGCGCGAGGACGCAGAATCCACACCCAGAGGCCAGTCAGGGCGGCAATCGCGCCAGCCGTGAGGGACAGCCAGAATCCGGTGGTCAAATCGGAAAAATATCGTTTCCGTGCGACTGCTCGGAGCCGCTCGTTTCCGGCCTCAACGTCAACAGGTCCGGCAGCGACTATGCTTGCCAGCCGATCCCGAGCCGCCCAGTAGAACTGATTCTCGGCACGGCTGCCGCGCGGCTCAGCAACGCCGGGCAAGAGCGCAGCCTGAAGGCGGATCACCTCACCGCTCACCGTGGAGCGGAACGTCACGACAGACTTGCCCGCCACAGTGATGCGCTTTGCGGGGTCAGAGATACTGATTGTGCCGTCCGCGCCCATCTCGGCGTCGACCGAGACGAGCGGAACACGAAGCATCAGCACGACCGTGCCAAGTGCGAGACCCAGAATAGCGAAGGCAAAGAACCGAAGCAGCAATTGCGGTCGGTCAAATGCTGATGATGCCGCTAGCTTCAAGCCGGGGCCCGACGCTCCCGGCAAGGATTTAATCATAGATATCAGTCCCCCACCGCCACAGCATAGCGGTCAGGTCATGAAACGCTAGAGCTCGCCCTTCAGGCGCGTCATCAGCATGGTCTCGACCCCTTGGAGAGCGGCCTCGACGTCCCTCTCCCAGACCGCCTGATCGACATGAATGTCATATTTGCGCTTCTTGGACATGCCGCTACCCAGCAACATGCCCAGCGCATTGCCGACGGTCTCAGACGTCTTGTCGCCGCCCGTCCGCGCATCAGTCATGGCCGTGATTGCATCGGTATCGATCAGCAAGGGGGCTTGAACTTCGAACCGCATCCGGTTTTGCATGTCTGTCACGCCCGGCTTCGCCTGCGGCGTCATCAGCCAAAGCTGCGTCGCGATCGGTCGGATTGCGATGCCAGCTTCCGCTGAGGTCTTCGCCTTGCTGCGCAGCATCCGGAAGGGAGATTTCTTATTGTTGTTCGTCAGGCTGGCGAAATCGACGACTGCGCGAAAACCGAGCACCGCCGCGCCCGATTCCTCCATCAATGCCTGCTCGCGGGGTGGCAACATGGCAGTGCTGAACCCGCCGAAGGACCCGGCCCCGGTATAAGCGATGTCCTGGGTCGGGAGAAAATAGAAGGTCATGCCTGACGGAGCAAAAAACAGCGAGTTGACGCCCTCGTGACCGTCGATCTTGCTGCCGCTCGGTTTTCCGCCGTCCTGGAGCTTTGCGAAATTGGCGTAACCGCGCGCTTGCCGCACATCGACGACATCTAGGCCGGCCGCGGCGAGATCGCTCAAAAGTCTGGCATAAAGCCGATCCGTGATTGCCTGCATCTGATCGGACGTCGGCCCAACCAGTTTGACCATCATCTTGGACGAGGCGTTCCCTGCGACAGCACTCGTGTCGCTATCCACGACGAACTGGACCTGAAAGAAGGGAATGATGACCTTTTTGATACCCTTGGCGGACCCTGGCTTGTTCACCCAGACCAGCGCCCCTGCATCGCCGGCATGATCAGCGGTCGGAGCGAATGACACCGGCTCCGCGATCTTGGGATATTTCTCCGCTTGCGCGGCGACGCCGCAGAAAAGCAATGCCACGCTCGCAGCACCTTTCAAGATTGCCCGTCTCATAAACCCCCACTCAGTTTGCCGGTTTGGTTTAAGGAGAAGGCTCGCGCTTGTGATCCCCTCGTTCAGGGGGAGAACCACGCAATTTTCATCAAGTGAGGAGTTAGACGAGGCCGCGTCGCACGGCTTCCACAGCCGCCTCGGCGCGCGTCCCGATGTCGAGCTTGCGGTAGATGGACTTGAGATAGCCTTGAACAGTCGTAGCACTCAGGCTCAACGTATCAGCAGCCTCCGAGATCTTGAAGCCGCGTCCGATCAGGCGGAGAACGTCGGTCTCGCGGGCAGTCAACTGAACCGGCTCTGACTGACTGCGCACGAAGCGCGCATGGCTTCGAAAATGCGTAAGAATGCGGGCGGCCATCGCAGGCGATATCGGGCTTTCGCCTCGTTCCACCATCGCCTGCAGACGATGGATGATATCAGCTGGCTCATGGTCCTTCAGCAGATAGCCATGTGCGCCGGCGGCCATGGCTGCCAGAAGATGCTCATCGTCATCATAAAGCGTTGTAACCACAGCTTGCGCCGCGGGGTTCCGTGCCAGAAGTTCGCGAATGAAATCAACGCCCGTACCATCCGGTAAGCCCAAATCGACGAGGCAAAGCACTCGACCATTCTCCGGGGGCTGCGAGCCTAACCAACGACGCGCGGCCGCAAGACTGCCTGCTGAGGCGACAGGTACTGCCGGATAGGCCGTTGCAAGCAGCGCAATGAGCCATTCGCGCGTCGCAGGCACATCCTCCAGAACGAAGATCGATCGGATCTGTATTTGTTCGCTGATCGTTGTTCCCCTTGCCGCCACGATAGGATGGTTTAGTCACCTCAGACACCCCCGAAACGAGGGGATATCAACTCTCGGTCGGTACGCGCCTCGCGTATCAATCAATCATATGACACAAATTGAGACAGGAGCCGCCCACCCCTCGTTCGGGGGGATGTGCCGCAACTGCCCGCCCTTTAGCGCAGCCGTAGCACCGGGCATGATCTCGCATACGAGTAGCGGATCGTGCGTCATTTTATGAGGGAGCAGGGGAAGAGTATGATGAAGTTCGCGATGCTGCTGGGCGCAGCCCTAATGATAGCGCCGGGAACAACTCAGGCGGCGGTGACAGTAACTGATTATGCGTTCACGAACGAGTTTGTGCTCGGCGCGTATCCGACCCTGAGCGGCACTTTCTCGATCTCGCATGACAGTGACAGTGGCGTCTACGCGCTCACGGCTCAACGTAGCCAAAAGCGCGCGCTTGCTACGAACATGCGTCTCGCATTCTGAGCGCAGACTGAAGTTCAACGAGGCGACCCGAGGGCTCTACCTGAGCCCAGACTACAGCCCGTCCCGCTCGCGGGGCGGGCTTTTTTCCGTCAATCGTCATCCTCCCGACGGTGATGAGGCCACCGGCTACAGGGAATAAGAAATCTCGGCATTGCCGATCGGATTAACGAGCGGCAGCTTTCAGCAACCTGATTTGGCGCCGCGAATCACCGCAATGTCGGCGGTCTCGCCGGACGGGCCAAAGCGACCCAAATGACTGCTATTGTCTGAAGCCGACGTTTGCTGTGGCCTATCTCAACGACCGGCCTTGGTCGCCTGCTGCCGGAAGCGGAACGCCGGATCGTGGGACAGTGCCGCCGTTCGCAGCGGCCTCATCGAACGGCAGGTTCAGCTGAAAGCTGCCATTCGCGAGCGTCCCGAAAAGGATGGTATTTCGGGATTATGGAAGTAGATCGGTTAGCCGGTTCCA
>CAJYHD010000286.1 GCA_913773715.1 uncultured Sphingobium sp. | reverse complement strand
GCAAAGGGAAGCGCAGGGGGCACATCCTCTTGCTGTCGGGCAGGAAGGACGCGGCTCCCTTAGCAATCACGTTGGAAATAACAATCCAGAAACGGTGCCGCGAATAAATTTAAGTTACACAAATCTGTAACTTAATTACGTAGCTCCTCAACAGCAGCGTCCGCCATTCTTGCCGCCGTAGCGCGCTTCCTGCCGATCGCGGAAAAAGCCTATGCGGTCCATCACCGGCTGATCGGGATGATGATCGGCCATGTGGCGCAGATAGGCGTCATAGTCGGGCATGCCAACCATCAATCGTGCGGTGCGCCGCAGCGTCTCCAGCAGCGCGCTCATTCCGCAGCCACCACGTGCGCGGGGATTTCCTGCGCGGAAGGGCGATCTGCCCGCCGCGCTGCGATGCAGGTGCGGATGGTGAAGGCGAGCAGCGCGAGGACGACACCCAGGAACAGCGCGACCAGCGCCGCGTCCACCCGGTCGTTGAAGATAATCCGCTCCATTTCCGCCATCGACTTGGCCGGGCCGAGCAACTCGCCCGCTTGCGCCGATGCGCTGAACTTGGCGGCATGGGCGAGGAAGCCGACCTTGGCATCCGCCGAAAACAGCTTCAACCAGCCTGCCGACAGCGTGCAGATGAGCAGCCATGCCGCCGGAACCATCGTCACCCAGGCGAAGCGGTCCCGCTTCATGCGGAAGAGGACCGCAGTAGCGAGCATCAATGCGATCGCCGCCAGCATCTGGTTGGAGATGCCAAACACCGGCCAGAGCGTGTTGACCCCGCCGAGCGGATCGGTGACGCCTTGGTAGAGGAAGAAGCCCCACGCCATCACGCACAAGGCTGTGGCAACGAAGCCCGGCACCTGGCTCGTCCCGACGCGGAAGGCTGGGACCGCAAGACCGATCAGATCCTGCAACATGAAGCGGCCCGCGCGCGTGCCTGCGTCCACGGCTGTCAGGATGAACAGCGCTTCGAACAGAATGGCGAAATGATACCAGAAGGCCTTCATCGCCGGGCCGCCGACGACATGGGAGAATATCTCCGCCATCGCCACCGCCAGCGTCGGCGCACCGCCAGCGCGGGATATGATACTATGCTCGCCGACGTCTTTGGCGGTTTGAGCGATCAGATCGGCCGAGATCGGAAAGCCCATGGCGGTGATGGCGGCGGACGCGCTCGCCGGATCGGTGCCGATCAGCGCGGCCGGGCTGTTCATCGTGAAATAGACGCCGGGGTCGAGGATTGACGCGCCGACCAACGCCATGATCGCCACGAACGCCTCCATCAGCATCGCGCCATAGCCAATGAAGGGGGCATGATCCTCGCTCGCGATCAGCTTGGGCGTGGTGCCGCTGGCGATCAGCGCGTGGAAGCCCGACACCGCTCCGCAGGCGATCGTGATGAAGAGGAAGGGGAAGAGTCCGCCCGACCAGACGGGGCCGCCGCCATCGACGAACTGCGTCAGGGCGGGCATGCGCAGCGGCGGGGCCATGATGACGATGCCGATCGCCAGCGCCGCTATCGCGCCGATCTTGAGGAAGGTCGACAGATAATCGCGCGGCGCCAGCAGCAGCCAGACCGGCAGCACGGACGCGACCGCGCCATAGCCGATCAATATCCAGCACAACTGCACCGGCGTGAAGGTGAAGGCTGGCCCCCAGACGGGCGAAGCCGCCACCGCCTGACCATAGACGATCGCGGCGAGCAGGCCGATGAGGCCCAGCACGGACACTTCGCCGATCCGCCCCGGCCTGATCCAGCGTGTGTAGATCCCCATGAACAGCGCGAGCGGCACCGTTGCCGCCACGGTGAACATGCCCCATGGGCTTTCGGCCAGCGCCTTGACCACGATCAGGGCCAATACCGCGAGGATGATGACCATTATCATGAAGGCGCCGAACAGCGCGATCGTGCCTGCGACCTGCCCCATTTCCATGCGGATGAGTTCGCCGAGCGAGCGCCCGTCGCGCCGCATGGAGATGAACAGGACCATGAAGTCCTGCACCGCGCCCGCCAGCACCACGCCCGCGATGATCCAGAGCGTGCCGGGCAGATAGCCCATCTGCGCCGCCAGCACTGGCCCGACCAGCGGGCCAGCTCCGGCTATCGCCGCGAAATGGTGGCCGAAGAGGACGGCGCGATCGGTCGCGACATAGTCGAGACCGTCTGCGCGGCGGATGGCGGGGGTGGGGCGAGCGAGATCGAGCCGCATGACATGGCGCGCGATGTAGAGCGCATAATAGCGATAGGCGACGAGGAAACTGCTGACTGCGGCGACCACGATCCAGAGCGCGTTTACCGCTTCTCCCCGCGATACGGCGACCGACAGCGCAAGCGCGCCGACCACCGCGATCGCTATCCATGGGAGATGCCGGGTCATCGCTGCCTCGCTGCTGCCTTGGGGAAGGCGCACCCTAAGACGGGCTGCGGGAAAGACAATCACCAATCCCGGAATCGACTTGCCTTCAATAAGAACATATCATGAACATATTCTTCGATTCGGACAGAGGCTATGCAAGATCGCACCAACACGCTCTATCGCCTATTCTTCGCATTGAAGCCGCCGCCAATCGTCGCGCGGCAGATCGATCATTTCGCGGAGACGCTTGCGCCGGATCAGCAACGCATCCTGATCGAGCATCAGCATGTGACGCTCGGCATCACCAGCGACAGGATCGACTATCCCTATGAGCAGGTGAAAGCCTTGCGCCGCGCGGCGCTCTCCATCGCGGCAGAGCCGTTTGACCTGATGCTGGATCATCTGAGCTATGGCGCACGCTCCGCCGCGCTGCGTCCGGCCAAGGCGATCGCGGGGCTGAAACGGCTACAGGAACAGGTCGCTACCGCCATGCGCCGCGCGGATGTGGGCGAACGTCCGGGTTGGAGCTTCAGCCCGCACCAGACGCTCTTCTATCGCGATGGCCGACCGGATCAGCAGCGGATTGACGGTTTCGGCTGGCGCGTGGAGGAACTGGTGCTGGTGTGCAGCCATGTCGGCCGGACCCGACATGAGACGCTGGGTAGCTGGCGGCTGGAAGGGGATGGGCAGTATCGGCTGTTTTGAGAAGCGGCGGGCGGCGCTTCTCTTCACTCATTCACCTCGTCATTCCCGCGAAGGCGGGAATACAACTGATGCTCGCGCAGCTGGCACTATCGGGAGATGGATTCCCGCCTTCGCGGGAATGACAATGTGTGATGCGGCCATAGCGTCATTCCAGCGAAAGCTGGGATATTGGGTCTGTGGAAGTGAGCTGGCGAGAGAGATGCCAGCCTTCGCTAGCATGACGATGAAGGGTGAAGCGAAGGATCGCCCTACTTAGATCTGTCAATGGAATCAGGTTTGTCGCGGAAAGGTGCGGACGCACCAACCTTACCCCTGCGTGACGCTCTCCAGCACGGCGGCGCGCAGTTCTGCTACTCCCATGCCCTTTTCGCTCGACGTTGCGATGATGTCGGGGTGGGCGGCGGGGCGTTTGCGGATGGCGTCGGCGGTCGCCTGGGTCACGGCGGCGAGTTCGCTCGCCTTGATCTTATCCGACTTGGTGAGGACGATGCGGTAGCTGACCGCTGCGCCGTCGAGCATGTCGAGCATGTCGGTATCGACATCCTTGATGCCATGGCGGCTGTCGATCAGCACCAGCGTCCGCTTCAACGCGGCGCGCCCGCGCAGATAGTCGTTCACCAGAAAGCGCCAGCGCTTCACCAGATCCTTGGGCGCCTTGGCATAGCCATAGCCCGGCATGTCGACCAGGCGAAAGCGTAGCGGTTCGCCCACGTCGAAGAAGTTGAGTTCCTGCGTGCGGCCCGGCGTGTTGGACGTGCGCGCAAGGCCATTGCGGTTGGTAAGCGCGTTCAGCAGCGAGGATTTGCCCACGTTGGAACGGCCCGCGAACGCGACCTCGTTCACCGCCATGTCGGGCAGGAACTTGAGGTCGGGCGCGGATTTCAGGAACGCAATCGGCCCGGCGAAGAGCTTGCGCGCTTCTTCGATCAGTTCAGGGTCCGCATTCTCGCTCACGACATCATCCGTTCGGTTCGAGCTTGTCGAGAACAAAGCGCCCCGTCCGGCAAGCTCGAACCGAACGGGGTGCGGATCAGATTGAAGGCTACTTCGCCGCCGCCGTGTTCAGCACGGGGTGGCGCTTGTAGAGCCACCATTGCTGCGCCATCGACAGGCAGTTGTTGGTGATCCAGTAGACCAGCAGGCCAGCCGCGAAGGGCGCCATGATGAACATCATCATCCACGGCATGATCGA
>CAJYHD010000285.1 GCA_913773715.1 uncultured Sphingobium sp. | reverse complement strand
TTCATGGGCGATTCGCTCACCGATAACTGGATCAATTTCGATCCGCAGTTTTTCGCGGACGGCCTTATCGATCGCGGCATCGTGGCCAGACTACGTCGCAGATGCTGGTGCGGTTTCGCCAGGATGTGATCGACTTGAAGCCCGAGGCAGTCCACATCATAGCGGGGACCAACGACATTGCGGGCAATACCGGCGCTGCGACGATGGAGACGGTCCTGAGTCACATCCAGAGCATGGTCGAACTCGCCCGCGCGCATGCGATTAAGGTTATCATCGCCTCCATACCGCCAGCGGGCGCATTTCCATGGCTACCTGACAAGAAGCCGGTTCCGCAAATCGCGGCGATAAACCAAGGGCTGGCCGACTACGCTCTGGCGAACGGCTTCACCTATGTCGATTATTACAGCGCCATGGCTCAGCCGGACGGCGCGATGAAGGCAGGGCTTGCCAGCGATGGGTCCATCCGACGCGCGAAGGCAATGACATCATGCGCCCGCTCGCGCAAAAAGCCATCGCGGACGCACTCTCCACCAAGAAATAGAATCGTTGGCTCCGACAGAAACGAAGAGAACAGGGATGATCTGGAAGACAAGGGCTTTGCAAGCGGCGCTCGTGACCGGCTTAGCCGGCGCATCGACGATAGCAATAACCTCATCGGCCTTCGCAGAGCCGGTGGCACTACGCGATCGCAACGGAAGCCGCATAGCATTGCAGCCTTACGCCTCCAATATCGTGCGGTCGACGATCGCGCTCGACCCCGCCCTCGCCAGTGCTGCGCCGGGCGAACGGCCGAATGCCAAGTCCGACGCGACGGGCTGGACCCATCAAACCGACACGAGTGGGAACGTCTTCACCTCGTCCGCGCTCATCCCATATATCTATTCGCTGGGATATCAGACCTACGAGACGGGCGCCCTGCATGCGCGCGCTATTCATGGACTTCCCGAACGATCCCAAAGTGGCGGATATCGGCGACCAATATATGTTCGGCCCCGCCTTCCTCGTCGTGTCTGTGACGCAACAGGGACATACCAAGCGCCCGTCTATCTGCCCGCCGGTACCGCTTGGTATGATTACTAGACCAACCAGCGGCACGAGGGCGGCCAGATGATCGAAGTGGATGCGCCGGTCAATCGCATGCCGCTCTTCGTAGAGGCCGGGTCGATCCTCCCCATGGGCGCGCAGGTAAAGCACGGCGCAGAAGCAGGCGATCGAAAGCATCCGCGTCTATCCCGGCGCCAGTGCGCGCTTCACACTCTATGACGACGACGGCACTACCAACGCCTATCGCAAAACGGGTGGGCAGAAGGCCGAACTCGTCTGTCTATTTGGCCGCTCAGGGCAAGGGCGCGCCCAAGGTGAAGGACGGCGACATGAAGCTGATCGGCGCGCCGCTCGATTTCCTGTCGGTCAAGGTCTACACTGGCAACAGCGTCATGGCCTACAGTTCGACGTCTGCCGGTTACAGGATTCTGCCGCATCCAGGCCGGGCGCCCCGCATGCCGTCCCTTGGCTCTATGTCACGCCCGAGGTCATCTATTGGGGCATGCGCGCCATCAGCGAGATGTGGAAACCCAAGGGCATCTACATCTCGGAGAATGCCTGCTCAGCCGATGACAAGGTCGCCGCCGACGGCAAGGTCTATGACACCGATCGAGTCATGTACCTGCGTAACTATATGACCCACCTTCAGCGCGCGACGCGGGAAGGGTTGCCGGTGAAGGGCTATTTCGTGTGGAGCCTGATGGACAATTTCGAATGGGAGGATGGCTATACAAAGCTGTTCGGAATCCATCATGTCGATTTCAAAACGCAGAAGCGCACACCCAAGCTCAGTGCCGACTGGTATCGCGAACTGGTGCGGACCAATCGACTCATATGAGTCGCGTTACGGACCATTAATGAAGGGCGCGCAGTAAGATGCGAGCCTTTTTTGTTACGAAGCCAAAATGGATCATCTTTTTGACGACGGGTGTGCCGGATTGATGCAACGCCGTTTCGCGCCTGCGAGAATACCGACCATTGTAGGGAACCAATCGGGTAGGAACGCGTAGGACAAGATTCGCCGATCTATGTTCCCAAGTCTAAACATCATTAATTATCGCCTCACCCTGTTTGCCGAACGATTCAGCCACGACAAATTGATACTTCCTTATCTTATCGACAGTTATATGCCCGTAACGCCAACCGACCACCATGGTTAACGTATCGAATTGACATCGTTGAATTCAATTTTGTTGCGTTGCACAATAGACAAGCATATGACCGTGGAGGACAAGTTGGACAAAAGCGCCCAAGGGGTTCTCATGTATTGGTCACGTCCTATACCCGTTGTGGAGGCTCGCGATATCGCGCCCCCTTCGGCAAAGATGCCCAAGCGCGTCCGGCTCTATTTCGGGCTGATGGCGCTTGACTGCCTTTGCATGATCGCCGCCTTCCTGCTGGCGTCCGCGATCACCAACCGCGAATATCTACCGCTTGACGGACTGACCCTTGCCGCAATGGCGATGCCGATTTACCTTGCGATTGCTGCCAATGGGCAGAGCTACGGCATCAAGATGCTGCGCACGCCGATTGAGGCTGCGCTCAACGCTTTCATTCATATGGGTGTGACGATGTTCGGCGTCACCATGGTGCTGTATCTGGCCCACGCCAGTACGGATACGTCGCGCTTGTCTTTCCTGATCGGCATCACTCTCAGCGCGTTTTTCGTTGCCGGGGTTCGCAAGCCCTATGCGGCGTTTGCGCTCCGGTCGATGAAAGGAACGCTTACAAACGAGATCGTCATTCTCGACGACGCGCACATGCCGACCGATCCCCACGCCTATGTGGTGAACGCGCAGGAAATCAACCTCACGCCCGACCTCAACGATCCCTACATGCTCGATCGCCTCGGTCGCTGGCTGCGTTGCTTC
>CAJYHD010000284.1 GCA_913773715.1 uncultured Sphingobium sp. | reverse complement strand
GTGCGGATCAATAGATAGGTGGCGCCGAAGCCGGCGATGATGGCATTGGCGTTCGCGATCGTCGTGGAGATGATGCCGTCATCGAGCGCGATCCGGGCGAGGCGGGCATCCTGAAGTGCACCGAAATTGAAATTCATCGCCTCGGTGGTCAGGAGCGGAAGGATTGAATAGACGGCTACGACGGCAAGAAAGATGATCCCCGGATCGACGTAACTAAGGCGCCGACCGAACATGGCGCGCCAGGCGGTAAGGAACAGCAGGAAGTTCACCGCCACCACCAGCGCCAGCCAGCCCGCGCGCAGGTCGCGGAACACCGTGCCAAGCGTTATCGATATCAGGAGATAGCCAAGAGCGGGATAGAAGCGCGAAATGACGCTGTCCTGCGCGGCTGACGTTCCGCCTTTCGCACGATCAAGGCGGTTCAAGGCATCTGATCCATTCGACGTTGGCGATTGCGAAAGCGACGGCGGTGCCATATCGCCCCGATGATTTTGATGAGGGGCACCCTCATTTTCAAACCACCTAAGCAGTCCGGAGTGTCGATGCAATCGCCTTTCACCCGGGGTCCTGCGCCGCTTCAAGAGCCCGTTTCACTGCGCGAAGCGACCACCGGGGCGCCCCCGATCCGGATCCTGCATTGCATTCCGACGCTAGATATCGGTGGAGCGGAGACGCAGCTGCGCCTGCTGGCGACACGTCAGGCGAGGCAGGGGCTGGACGTTGCAATATTCGGTCGCATCGTCGATGCCGACGTGGCCGCGCTTCGTGCGCAGGGGGTGTCCTGCTTCCCGATCACCGCGCATGGCAACCACAATCCCGCCATTCCGATCGGCCTGTTGCGCGTCGTTCGCCAATGGCGCCCCACGATCATACAGACATGGCTGACGCAGATGGACATCCTGGGGGGCATGATCGCCCGCACCTTCGGTATCCCGTGGATTGTGGCCGAACGCTCGTCGCCAATGAACTACGCCCCCAGCGCCAAGAACCGGCTCCGCCAGTATCTGGGGCGACGTGCCGTCGTCGTGGCCAACGCCCCTCACGGCCTCGACGTCTGGCCCGATCACGACCACTCCCGCGTCATCGGCAACGGAATCGATTTTTCCGTTCTCGCGTCCGGCACCGGCAACGTGCTGCGCGAGCAGCCGCCATTCGTCGGCCATACGAGCCTCGTCAGCGTTTCCCGGCTGGTCCCGGAAAAGAATGTCGATACGCTGATTTCGGCGGTCGCGATCGCGCAGCGGGTCGTTCCCGATCTTCACCTCGTGATCGTCGGTGACGGGCCGGAAAAGGCCCGGCTGGAGGACCTGGTGCGCTCACGCGGTCTGGGGGCGGCGGTGTCGTTCGCGGGCTATCGCGCCCCGGCAATGGAATGGATCCGGGCGGCGGACATCTTCGTATCCGCCAGCTTGTACGAAGGGCATCCCAATGCCGTGACGGAGGCCGCGGCCCTGGGGGTGCCGACCATTCTGTCCGACATCCCCATGCACACATCGCTCATGGGGGATGGCGCGCGCTACGCCGGGACCCGTAATGCCGAGGCGTTCGCCGGTCACATCGTCACGCTGGCCCGCGACGAAGCGGCGCGCGCCATCCTAGTGGAACGATCCGGGCGCATGGTCGGACGGTTCGACATCGATGCGATTGCTACCGAATATGCCGCCCTCTATGCCGAAATGGTCGATGTCGCAGGACGTCGCGGTCGGTAGGTGCCGGTCATAATTAGGTAGCGTCGGCAGACATCACGATCGTTGTCCTGACCGCTTTTAGACTCTAACCCCGCCGCCATGCAAAAGCGTGCTCGCGCCATGTCGTTTCATCCCAGCTTGTCGTTCTGCTGCCTGTCGGGATTCCTGCTGGTCCTGTGGCTTGCCGGTGGTGCGTCGCGAGGGGAGGTGCTGGGACAGGTGGTCGTCCGCGCTGCCGCCTGGGGGCTGCTGGTAGCGGCCGCATTGTTCATGCGGCCACCGGTCATCGGCCAGGCGCGCCCGGTAGCTGTGCTGCTCGCCGCGACCGTACTTCTGGTTGTGATCCAGCTTGTTCCCCTGCCCCCTTCGTTGTGGCAGGCCCTGCCGGGCCGTGCGATGCTGGCGGATGCGATGACCCTCACCGGACAGGCGCAGCCGTGGCGGCCCTGGACGATGGTGCCGGAGGCGACGATCAATGCCGCGTCTTCGCTTATCGTTCCTTGTGTCGTCCTGCTGTTTGCGTTGGGTATTCGCCGTGATGAGCACGGATGGCTGCTCGGCCTGCTGCTGGGCCTGATCGTGGCCTCGGTATTCGTCGGGCTTTTGCAATTCTCCGGCGCCATCTCGGGCAGTCCGTTCGTCAATGCCTCGCCGGGTGCGGTGAGCGGGACCTTTGCCAATCGCAACCATCTGGCGCTTTTCATTGCCATGGGCTTCCCCGTCACGTCGGCATGGGCGTTCCATGACGGCAGGCGGCCGCACTGGCGCGGGCCGGTCGGGGTCGGATTGCTTATCCTGTTCGTCCTGATGATCCTGGCGATCGGGTCGCGGGCGGGACTGATGCTGGGTGTCCTGGGGTTTCTGCTGGGATTGACAAGTGCTGCCCGCAGCATTCGCCGCGAATTGGGGCATGCGCCGCGCTGGGTGTTTCCCGCATTGATCGCCGCGCTTGTCGGATCGGTCGCGGCGGCAGGCGCAATCAGCGTTCTTGCCGGTCGCGCGGATGCGATCCAACGCGTGTTCGCCCTCGACGTCGGTCAGGACATGCGTCACCGCGCGTCGGCGACGG
>CAJYHD010000283.1 GCA_913773715.1 uncultured Sphingobium sp. | reverse complement strand
CGCGACGTGGCCGAGTGTCTGGCGCTGCAGTTGCGCGAGCGCGACCGGCTCGATCCGATGATGGAAAAATTCCTCGCCAACCTGCACTTCCTCGCCGATCACAACATGGCCGGGCTGATGAAAGCGGTGGGGTGCGATCGCGAGGATCTCGGCGACATGCTCGCCGAGTTGCGCCTCCTCGATCCCAAGCCGGGCCTCGCCTTCGACAGCGCGCCGGTCGATGCGGTGGTGCCCGATGTGTTCGTCCGGCCCGGGCCGGACGGGGCCTGGCAGGTCGAGCTCAATGCCGAGGTGCTGCCGCGCGTCCTCGTCAACCGCACCTATTACGCCACCGTTTCGAAAAAGACCCGCGACGGCGCGGACAAGAGCTTCATGTCCGAGTGCCTCGCCACCGCCAACTGGCTGACCAAGAGCCTCGACCAGCGCGCGCAGACCATCACCAAGGTGGCTGCCGAAATCGTGCGCCAGCAGGACGGGTTCCTGGTGAACGGCGTCGCCCACTTGAAGCCGATGACGCTGAAGCTCGTCGCCGAGGCGATCGAGATGCACGAGTCCACCGTCTCCCGCGTCACCGCCAACAAGTACATGGCGACGCCGCGCGGGCTCTACGAGATGAAATACTTCTTCACCACCGCCATCGCCTCGGCCGATGGTGGCGGCGAGCATTCGGCGGAAGCGGTGCGCCACCGCATCAAGCAGCTGATCGACGCCGAGCCGGCCCATGCCGTTCTGTCGGACGACACCATCGCCGAGGTGCTGCGCAAGGAGCAGGGCATGGACGTCGCCCGCCGCACCGTGGCGAAATACCGCGAGGGCATGAATATTCCCTCTTCGGTGATCCGGCGGCGGCAGAAGAAGGACTTGGCGAAAGCGGGCTGATTGGCGCGAAGGGCTCGTCACGTGGCTGAAGGAAGATACCCCCTTCCGAGCTACGCTAAGCCTGACGGCTAAGCTGCGCTTGCCTTCCCCTCAAAGGGGAAGGTGGTGCAGCCCAATCGTCTCGGCTCCATCCCACCTTCCCCCCTTGAGAGGAAGGCAAGCAGAGCTTGGCGACGGAATTAGCCTAGCGCCGCTCGGAAGGGGGTTTTTGCGGGCCGTTCGCCACGGCCTTCCTAATCCGCACCGGGTCATTCCCGCGAAAGCGGGAACCTCTGTTAAACGGAGGTCCCTGCTTTCGCAGGGATGACGCCGTGGATCGGCGAATAGTCCGGAGTGAGCTTGATCGCTTCAAGGAGAGGATCGCGGTGGGGTTTGACACCCCGAACTTGAGTGATCGTCCTCCGCCATTTTCACCAACCCGGTGAACGGACCGCGCCTATGCGGCGTTGGCATTTGAGCGGCCGGCAATCATGCGCCCGGCTGTCCGATGAAGGAGCGACGCCATCCATAGCGTTTTGCCAAATCGTCGCCCGCGCAGGCTAAGGGGCAGCTTTGTGGCTGTCACCCTTTTAATCGGCCGCGCGGGGGGACTTGCGCATGGACACCAGCGGCCGCCCGGGACTAGCATCACCTTTGGCGCCACCCCATATCCGGGGTAGTGCCAGACGTGATCCCGTGAAGCCGGGAGCGGCTTTTCGGGACTCTCGCGTCGAGCCAAACGACCGAAAGGAAGAAAGCCATGACCCTACGCGTCTCGGGAAAGAACATGGACGTCGGCGATGCCCTCAGGGGCAAGGCGGAGGACCATTTCGACACGGTGGTCGCCAAGTATTTCGATGGCGGCTATGACGGCCACCTGACCCTTACGCCCGATGGCATCGGCTATCGCGCCGATTGCGTGGTGCACCTCGATTCGGGGGCGACGCTGCAGGCCAGCGCCCAGGCGGGCGATGCCACGAGTGCCTTTGAATCCATGGCCACCAATATCGAAAAGCGCCTGCGGCGCTACAACCGCAAGCTGAAGACCCACCGCAAGGGCAATGGCGCCAACGGCGTCGATGGCGTGGTCGCGCAGTACACGGTGTTCGGCGCCTCGGACGAGGTCGACGAACTCGATGAGGACTACGCGCCGCCGGTGATTGCGGAGGCCACGAAGAACCTGCGGCAGATGAGCGTGGAAGAGGCCGTGATGGAGCTCGACTACACAGGACAGAATGTCGTGATGTTCCGTCATGCTGGACACGGCGGGCTGAATGTGGTTTACCGCCGCGCGGACGGCAATATTGGCTGGGTTGACCCGGCTCTGGGCGCCAATTGACTTCACGCCCTGCCGTATTTTGGATGATGTATCCGAAGGCAGATTAATGGACTTGGCAGATATTCTGGCGGAACATGCCGTGCTGACTTGCACTGGCGTGACCAACAAGCGCCAGCTGTTTGAAAAGCTTGCGGAAAAGGCAGCCGAACTGACCGGTTTCGCAAGCGCTGACATCCTTGAAACGCTGATGGCCCGCGAAGAGCTGGGCTCGACCGGTGTGGGCAATGGCATCGCCATCCCGCATGGCAAGATCGGCGGCCTCACCGGCGTCACCGCCGTGTTCGCCCGGCTCGACGAGCCGATCGAATATGATGCGGTCGACGACCAGCCGGTGGATCTGGTGGTCATGCTGCTCGCGCCCGTGGGTGCGGGCGCCGATCACCTCAAGGCCCTGTCCCGCGTCGCCCGCATGCTGCGGACCGAGGCGGTTACCGAACAGCTGCGCGTCGAGAACGATCCGGCCAAGCTTCACGCCATTCTCACCGCGCCAGCGCAAACGCACTTCGCGGCCTGAGACCGGCAGATCAATTGAAAAGCCCCCGCAGCTTCGGCTGCGGGGGCTTTTTGTTTTTGAGGGATCAGACTTAGATGATCTGTCGGCGCGTCGCTTACCCCGGGGCCTGAATTCTCACCG
>CAJYHD010000282.1 GCA_913773715.1 uncultured Sphingobium sp. | reverse complement strand
GGTCGCGCGCTTCCCGCCGGGGTTGCCCCGCCCGAACACGACCTCGCCTGGTACAAGGCGGTAAATTACCAATATGTCCCCGGTCATCATGACTGAACCGTCCGGGTAGCGGTCAGTCGGGGCATTGCGGGCCAGTTCGAAAGAGACAAAGATCGATGTTGATGACCCAGACGATGCGCTGGTTCGGGCCGAAGGACCCGGTTCGCCTGCGCGACATACGACAGGCCGGAGCGACCGGCATCGTGACCGCGCTGCACGAGGTGCCGAACGGCGCGGTGTGGGAGCGCGACGCCATCGCCGCGCGCAAGACGATGATCGCGGACGCGGGCCTCGACTGGCGCGTGGTCGAAAGCCTTCCGGTCGATGAGGGGATCAAGACCCGCTCGCCCGACTGGGACCGGCTGATCGATCATTATCGGCAGAGCCTGACCCATCTCGCCGCGTGCGGCATCGATGTCGTGACCTATAATTTCATGCCGCTGCTCGACTGGACGCGGACCGATCTGGACTGGGAACTGCCCGATGGCGCGCGTGCCCTGCGGTTCGAGGCGGTGGCGGTCGCGGCCTATGACCTGTTCATCCTGAAGCGGCCGGACGCGGCAGCCGACTATAGCGACGCGATGCGCGCGGCGGCGGAGGCACGCTATGCGGCGATGGACGCCGATGCGCGTGTCGCGCTGGAACGCACGATCATCGCCGGCCTGCCGGGCAGCGAGGAGGGCTTCACCTCGCCACAGTTCCTGCGCGCGATCGAAACCTATGCCGGGATCGATGCGGCGCGGCTGCGCGACAACCATGTCGCGTTCCTGCAGGCGGTATGCCCGCTGGCCGACGAACTGGGCATCCGCCTGGTGGTGCATCCCGACGATCCGCCCTTCCCGATCTTTGGCCTGCCGCGCGTGGTGAGTACCGAGGCGGATGTCGCCGACCTGTTCGCGCGCGTGCCGAACGCTTCCAACGGCCTGTGCTTCTGCACCGGGTCGTTCGGGGTCCGCGCCGACAACGACCTGCCGGGCATGGTCGATCGGTTGGGCAGCCGCATCGGTTTCCTCCACCTGCGCTCGGTCCAGCGCGAGGCGGACGGCGCCTTTCACGAAGCCGAGCATCTGCGCGGCGATGCCGGCATGGCGGCGGTGATGGCGGCGGTCCATCGCCTGTCGCTCAGCGAAGGTCGCAGCATTCCGATGCGCCCCGACCATGGGCATCAGATGCTCGACGACCTGCAGCGGTCGACCAATCCGGGCTATTCGCTGCTCGGGCGGATGCGGGGGCTGGCCGAATTGCGTGGCCTCGAACTGGGCATCGCCCATATGGCGGCGCTGGGATGAGGGTTGTCGGCGGCAACCTTCCCTTTCCCCTTGCCAGCGTCTGACATGCGCCCACTTTCCACGCCGCCGATACGTTGGCGTGGGCGGTTGGCAGTCTCGGCGGATGTCATGCCGCCTAGACTGCTGCGCGGACGCACGATGTTGTAGTCGATCCGCGATGCCCCGATGATCTGTCGCGCCGCAGCCAGAATTTGCGGCTTCTCCGCGTCCGACGATCGACGCCGGCCAAGCACCCGGCAGATGACAAACATCCGACCCGTCATCGCGTTCTCGTGGGGGCGGTCGCCGACACAATAGCTTCCCACACCGCCAGCGCCGTCGTTAAAGGCGACAAGCATCCTGACTGCCGGCGTTGCCGCAAGGCGGCCTTTCGAACACGCTTACCAAAAGGGAAAACATGGCCCAGTCCGAAAAACTCTACCGGCGCGTGATCGACTTCGCTGTCGGGCAAATGAATGCCGGTACCTTTCCGATCGGTGCCCGCCTGCCGACCGAGCGCGATCTGGCCGAGAACCTGGCAGTCAGCAGGGCCACCGTACGCGAGGCGATGGTCGCACTCGAACTGATGGGGGTGGTCGAAATCCGGAAAGGCTCGGGTATCTACGTCGTTGCGCCTTCGGCATTGAACGGACGGGTCGCCGCACTCGATATTGGCGCATTCGAGCTTCTTGAGGCGCGGCGAAGCATCGAGGCGGAGGTGGCGGCGCTGGCGGCGCAACGGATCGCGGCCGATGAACTCGCCGAGCTGGAGGCATTGCTGGACGTCATGGCGAGCGGTGACGTGGCAGCCAGCTTGCAGGCGGATCGGGATTTTCATCTCTGCATCGCCAGGGCGACCGGCAACGCCGCCATGGTGAGCGTCGTCACCGATCTGTGGAACATGCGAGACCGCTGTCCGCTGGCACGTACCATCCACCAGCGTGCACGTGGCGGGGATGAACTGTTGCGCCTCAACGAGCATCGTACCGTGCTCGACGCGCTGCGCGCGCAGGACCAGGAGCATGCCCGGCAGGCGATGCGCGATCATCTCGACGCGGTGATCGAGCATCTGTTGGCCAAAACCGAAAGCGACGAACTGGCTGCTGTCCGGCAGCGGAGCGCGGAACGGCGCGGACGAATACTGGGCAAATAGGTCTGACGAATTGGCCAGACAAACTGGTTGACAGCATTTCCGTTACCGCTACCATCTTCCATCAAGGCACGGCTCCGGGAGTGAGCCGGCATCTGGAGATGGAAAAGGGTATGTCTCGCGATATTTTCCTGCGCGAACTGCGCGCATCGACCGCTTTTCTGGTGCTCGCGACCGTCGCGTCGCCGGCCCATGCCCAGACCGGTTCGGTTGCGCCTG
>CAJYHD010000281.1 GCA_913773715.1 uncultured Sphingobium sp. | reverse complement strand
CTCGCGTAAAAGCTGGTGAGGATGCCGCCGCCCCGGATCATGGCATCGGTGATGCCGTAGATATGGTTGTGGTCGAGGCCGATGACCGCGAACGGCACGCGATATTTGGCTTCGGGTGCTGGTTTGGCTGGCGCGCCTTCGGTCGGCGCGTCGCCGCGCGTCGCGGACTGGGCGAGTGCATCGCTGGCAAGGCCCGCGACTCCTGCGGCCAAGCCGATGTTCAGGATGGCCCGGCGGTTGATGTCGGTCATGGCTCCACGTCCCCTTATATTCAAGAAAATGAGATCAGCCCGGTCGGCCAGTCGATCGCCTTGCCCTCATCCATCGCCTGTTCGCCCAGCAGCGACGCGACGCTCGCCTGATAGGCTTGCTGCAACAGGCCGGGCAGGGGCTTGCCGGCACGCACCGCTTCGCCGAAACCCTCGAACTGCAACATCGTCTCGTCATAATCGCTCCAGCCGAGCGACTCTCCCGGCGTGGTGATCGGCAGTTCGGGGAACCAGGTCGCGCCGCCGATGGGGACGGCGCGTTTCTTGCCTTTGACGATGTCCTTCTTCATCCGCTCCAGCGTCGCGACGCGCGGCGGCAATTCCTGATAGATGCGGCCCAGTTCCGGCTCGATTGTGCCCTTGCTGCCCATGATCTGCTCCTCGCAGCCATAGCGCGCATTGTTGAGCAGCGAGGTATAGACCAGCTTCCGCCCGCCCGGATATTCGTAGATCAGCGCGACATGGTCATAGACCTCACGCCCATCCTTCCAGAAACAGATACTGCCCGACCCCATCACCCGCTGCGGAGCGGAGTCGAAGAACCAGTCGCCGATCTGCAACTGGTGCGTCGCAAGCTCGGTCATCAGCCCTGCCGAACTGTCGCGATACAGCCGCCAGTTGATTTGCCGGTCGGGAATGCCAGGCGGCACCGCGCGACGCCAGCTATTCTGCCGGTGCCAGCTTGCGCGAATCTGCGTGACCATGCCGATCTCGCCCGCCTTCGTGCGCTTGAGGGCGTTGAGGTAGGTCGGGTGAAACATGCGCTGATGCCCGATCTGAAGCACCTTGTTCGCCGACCGCGACTTCGCGACCATGGCGCTACAATCGTCGATCGTGCGCGCCATCGCCTTTTCGCACCAGACGTGCAGCCCCGCATCGAACGCATCCAGCGTCTGCCGCGCATGGACATGCAGCGGCGTCGCGATCACCACAGCGTCCAGCCCGCCCGCTTCCAGCATCTTGCGATGGTCGGCAAAGGTCCGCGCCTGGGGGACCAGCAATCGCGCCTTGCCCAGATTGACGTCGTAATTGTCGCAGATGGCGACCACAGCACAATTGCGCGTCTTGGCCAGATTCTGGATCAGCGTGCGCCCACGATCGCCCGTACCGATAAACCCGATCCGTACCTTATCGCCCTGCTCTGGTCGCGCGGTCGCGGCAAAGGCGGTCCAGGGCGCGGCTGCCGCCATCCCCGTTCCTGCCGCCGCCATCAGCACACGATCGATGAACGACCGCCGCGTCAGATCGAAATCCTTCTCCTGCATTATGAAACCATCCCGATCGATGTGGCGGGCGTCGTCGCCGCGCGAGGAAAATCAAAACGGAAGCGGCGCGTATGCCGATCCGCGACAAGATGCGGCACCTGTTCGTCTGCGGCAACCAGCAAAGCGGTACTCATCATTTCGGCGAACGCCCCCCGGCGTTCGACGGCGATCGTCAGCCTCGGAGCAGCAACGCTGGCGCCATCGCCGGGCCGGATCATCGCCGCGCGGTCCGGCGCATTCGATCCGCCGCCAACCGTGGACGACACCGACAGCGCTTCATCCTGCAATTCGAGTTCGATCAGAGTTTCGTCCGGCATCGTCGGATGCGGAATGGCAAAGGGCCAGCCGCCGCCCAACGGATGCGCGCCCACGACAGCGATCGAACTTTCCCCCGCCGACAGCAGCGCCGCCGTAACACCCGCCGCCCGAAGCACGGCGCAGGCACGGTCCAGCGCGAAGCCCTTGCCGAACCCGCCAAAGTCCAGCGCGACGGGGGCGGACGCCATGATCCGCGTCTTGTCCCGATCGAAGCCGATCGCGCTCCAACCCGCCGATCCCACGGCGGGATCGAACAGTCCAAGCGTCATCACCCGCGCCGTGTCGATCTCCATCAACGCCTCGAGCAACACAGGATCGTCCACCGCCGCCTGTCCATCGCGCCGCAACCTTTCGTTGAGCGCCGTCGCGGGGGAGGGGCGGTGGATCGTCAGTGCATCGTCCACCGCCTCGATCGCGCGCCGCGCCATCGGCAACGCGTCCGCATCGCCCGCGCCGAACACATGCAGTTCGACCCGCGTGCCCATTGCGAAAAAACGGTCGATCGCGGTCTGGATGGTGGGGGCGGAAATCAGGCCTTGATCCCCCAGCCGGGTTCATAATCCACCGACCACAGCTTCATCGCTTCGGCTCCGCGCGGCTTGCCGTTCGCCGGATCGATCGTCAGCTCCGACTGCGTACGATAGGCGATGTTGCCCAGATGGCAGAGCGTCGTGCTGATGTGACCCTCCGCGATCGGCGACGCCAGTGCCTTGGTCCGGCCCCGGATCACGTCGATGAAGTTCGCCGCGTGAAACACGTCCAGTTCGCCCTCGCCGACCGTGCCGGTGGTCTCCGAACTGGCGGGTGCTGCGACCAGCTTGGTCTGCTTGCCCGACAGGTCGAACAGTTCATATCCGTTGCGATCGACCACCGCCGATCCCTTGGTCCCGAGCAGCAGCACGCCGCGCCCGCGTCCATAGCGCTCCATCGCGTTGCAGCTTTCACCCGCCCAGCGGATCGCGCGGCCATCCGCATAGATGAGGTCGAGCGCGAGCGAATCATACATTTCCCAATCATCGTCGCGATAGAAGCGTCTGCCACCGCGCGCCGTCACCGTCCGGGGGTAGGTCAGCCCCATCATCCAGCGCGCGACGTCCAGTTCGTGCATCGCATTGTTGCACAGTTCGCCCGTGCCATATTTCCAGAACCAATGCCAATTATAGGGGACGAGGTTGGAGCGGTACGGCCCGCGCGGTCGTGGCCCCTGCCACATGTCCCAATCGAGCGTGGCGGGCGGCTGCGTCTCATGCCCCCGCCCGATCGACTTGCGGTTGTTCGCATACCAGGTCTGCGCTTCGTAGATGTCGCCCAGTTCGCCCGCGCGGATGAGGTCGCCCAACTGCCGCGTCTCACGACTGGAGCGCTGCTGGTTGCCGACTTGCAGGATGCGCCCGGTGCGCTTCTGCGTCGCGATCAGCGCCTCGCCCTCGGCAGGGGCGATTCCGATCGGCTTTTCCAGATAGACATTCTTGCCCGCATCCATCGCATCGACGCCCAGCTTCGCGTGCCAGTGATCGGGCGTCGCCACCGTGACGATGTCGATGTCCTTGCTGTCCAGCATCTTGCGATAGTCGCGCTCGGTTCTGGGCGCGGCATGTCCCTTGGCCGCGAACTCGCCTGCGCGCTTGGCGAGGATCGCCGAGTCCACATCCACGAACTGGGTGACCGCGACGTTGGGCTGCTTGGCGAAGGCGCTCATATGCGCCTGCCCCCGTCCGTTGACGCCTATGATCGCGACGTTCAGCCGATCGTTCGCGCCGATAATGCGGGCATAGCTGCGCGCGCTTGCCGCCACGCCTATCGCCGCACCCGCTGCCTTGATCATCGTCCGGCGATCCATCACTTGTTCCTCTTGGTTTCGCGCAGCTTGATTGAACGGAAATCGACGCGATCGCCATGATCCTGAAGCAGGATCGGCGTCTCGGCCCATTCTCCGAACTGCGGCCTGCCTGCGTATTTGCTCTGCGCCACCAGTGCCTTGAACGCGTCCGATCCCCGATCGAACTCGACAACCTTGAAGCCGTTCAGCCAATGTTGGACGTGGTTGCCGCGTACGACGATGACGGCGCGGTTCCATTCGCCGGGTGGATTGACCCGCTTGCCCGGACTGCTGGGGTCGGACAGGTTGCGCGCCGCGATCAGGTCATAGAGCGATCCGACCGTGCGGTTGCCGTCGCGGCCCTTTTTGGCATCGGGGTGCAGGGCGTCGTCCAGCAGCTGATATTCCAGCCCGACGGCCTCGCCCTTTGCCTTGAGAAGATTGGGATCGATAAAATATTTGATGCCGCTATTGGCGCCCGGCGTCAGGCGGAAATCGACCGACAGTTCGAAATTGCGATAGGTCCGCTTCGTCAGGATGTCGCCACCCCCGCCTTCGACCGTCAAGATGCCGTTCGCCATCGACCAGCCCTTGGCGGGGAAGGCGCTGCTCTGCGCGCCGTGCCAGCCGGCCTTGGTCTTCCCGTCCCACAACAGTGTCCAGCCTTCGCGGCGTTCCTCGTCCGACAGCGCATTGGATAGCCAGCCCTGCTGCTCGATCTGCGTGTCGGGGCGGGCGAAGCGCGCCGCATTTTGCGTGACGATGCGGATGTTGCGAAAGCGGACTTCGGGTTTGCGCGCCGCTTCGGCGTCGGAAATGGCGTGGACTTGAAATGCGATGAAGCCGCGCGCATCGACATCGTCGATCACATCGGCGGCGGGCACGCCGTTGATCCAGGTGCGCAGCCGATTGCCGATCGCCTCGACCCGATAGTGATTCCAGTCGCCCGACTTGAAGCTGCGCCGCGCCGCATCGTTGCGCCCGAGCGTATAGAGCCATTGGCGGCGCTGCTCGTCATAAATGCCTGCGCTCCATGCCCGCGCCGACGGATCGATTTCGGCCTGATAGCCATGGACGACGCCGTTCCTGTAATCCGGCCTGCTCTGGCCCCGGATCATGACGCCGGAGTTCAGCACCGGATCGGTCTTGGCGTCATATTCCATGATATAGTCGCCATAGGTGGCGTCGGACACCAGCCAGCTGTTGGCCGACCCCGGCGCGGCGCGGCCGACCAGTTCGCCATTCTCGATCCGAAAGCTCGCCTTGCCGCCCGTCGTATGCCAGCCCTTGAGCGAAGCGTCGGGCGCGACGTCATGCCATTGTGCGCCGGTTTGCGCCGCAGCAGGCCCGACAGCAAGCGCGGCCATAGTCAGAAACGCGATGCCTTTGATCATGACGATCCCCTCTTCGCAAGTCCGTGCGCATCATCCGATTGCGCCTTCCTTCGCGATAGCCTACTAAGTGGTCAGGCCACATGCAAGAACGATGTCAGGCATTTCATGACAGCTAGAGGTATCGCTTTTTGAAGACTGTGGCGATAGGCGCGACGACGGCAAAGGTTTCCGCTTCATCATCCCGGACAGCCATATCCGCCCCAAGAATGAGGAAGACGATGCGGACGACGGAAAGTGGCGGCAAACTGTACCGGACCATCGTCCAGGCCATCATCGCCGACATTTCCAGCGGCCTCTACCCCGTCGGATCGCGCCTGCCTGCAGAGCGCGACCTTACCGAGAGGTTCAAGGTCAGCCGCCCGACGGTGCGCGAGGCCATGATCGCGCTGGAAATGCAGGGGTTGGTCGAAGCGCGCAAGGGGGCGGGGGTCTTCGTTCTCGCTTCATCCACGACCGATGCCGATCGCGAACTGGACATCGGCGCATTCGAGATCACCGAGGCCCGCCGTCTGCTGGAAGGGGAGGTCGCCGCCGTCGCCGCGACTGAAATCGACGAGGCGCAACTGGCGGAATTGCGGGATTTGCTCGCCGAAATGGATCAGGAAGACACGTCCGCCGCAGAGGATGCCGACCGCCGCTTCCACATCGCCATCGCCGAAGCGACCGGCAATGCCGTGATCATCGCGGCGGTGAGCGATTTCTGGGACATGCGGTTCCGCTCGCCGCTCGCGCGCGAAGTGCTGGTCAAGGCGGGTAGCCTCGGCACCGAAAGCCGCATGGCCGAACATGGCCGCATCCTGCGCGCGCTGGAAGCACGGTCGCCGGTCGATGCGCGCAACGCCATGCGCGATCATCTGGCGCGTGTGATCGACCATCTGCTCGACGTCACCGAAACCGAAGCGGTCGAACGTGCGCGGGCCGAAGCGAATCAGCGCCGCCGGGCGTTGGCGCGTCGATCGGTCTGACCACTCCAGGCGGCGCGTCATGCTGTCATCTAATTCCTAAAAACGTTTATTTTATTCCCTGATTTCAGTGCGGCAGCTTAGTTAGGTGCTGCCGCATATCGTCCTCCTGTCAGATTATGTTGTCACACATGTCTGACAATGATAGCTGACAACGTTAGGCAAGGGCATAACGCACCGCCGATCAACGCCGACGCGGCGCGTCTTGGTCGCTCCGTCTGGCTAGCAGGGGAGAGGGACTATGGCCCGCAATCACCGCATCAAGCGTGACCTTCTGGTATCGATCAGCATCTTGGGACTTACGAGCGCACTGCCTGCAACCGCCCAGACCAATCCCCCCGCCAGTCAGCCGCAACCACCCGCCCCGGCACCGCAACAGGATGTGCCCGCCGCCGACATCGTCGTCACCGGCTTTCGCGCCGCGCTCAACAACGCGCTGGCGCAGAAGCGTGAGGAAACGGCGGCCGTCGACAGCATCCTGGCCGAAGACATCGGCAAGTTCCCCGACTCCAACCTAGCCGAATCCATGCAGCGCATTCCGGGCGTCGCCCTGTCGCGCGGCGATGGCGGCGAGGGGCGCAACATCTCGGTCCGCGGCCTCGGCGCACAGTTCACGCGTGTCAGGATCAACGGCATGGAGGGCGTGTCGCAGGTCAGCGGCACCGACATTCGTGGCGGCGTCGCGGGCGGACGCTCTTTCGACTTCGTGACCTTCCCCACCGAAATCTTTTCGGCGCTCTCCGTTCGCAAGACCACCTCGCCCGATATCGAGGAAGGCTCGCTCGGCGCGACGGTCGATCTGCACGCGCCCAAGCCCTTCGATTCGAAGAAGGATTTCACCGTCTCGGCGACCGCGCGCGGCATCTACAACGACATCGCCAAGAAGGCCGATCCGCGCTTGTCGGCACTGGTGTCGAAGAAGTTCGGCGACACGTTCGGCATCCTCGGCAGCATCGCCTATTCCAAGCGCCATATCGAGGAATATGCCTATTCGGCAG
>CAJYHD010000280.1 GCA_913773715.1 uncultured Sphingobium sp. | reverse complement strand
CTTTTCCAAGCCGCCGACGACCGTCATCGGTCCCAACGAACCGATCCTGCACAACAAGGAGATCACGCAGCAGCTGGACTGGGAAGTCGAACTTGCGGCGATCGTCGGCACGGCGGCCAAGGGCGTCGCGCGCGAGGACGCGCTGGCCCATGTGTTCGGCTACACCGTCCTCATCGACATGAGCGCCCGCGATTGCCGTCGTGCGGGGCAATGGATCTATTCAAAGGGACAGGACAGTTTCGCGCCGATGGGTCCAGTGGTCGTCACGGCGGACGAAATCCCCGACCCGCAGTCGCTCGACCTGTGGTTGACCGTCAACGGCGTCGAAAAGCAGCGCAGCAACACCGCTTATATGCTGTTCAAGGTCGATGAACTGATCGCCGACATTTCAAAGGGCATCACGCTGGAGCCGGGCGACATCATCGCGACCGGCACGCCCGCAGGCGTCGGCGCGGGCATGGATCCGCAGGAATGGGTCTGGCCGGGAGACGTCATTGTCGCGGGCGTGGACGGCATCGGCACCCTGCGCCATCCGGTGGTCGCGGCGGTCTGACCGGGAAACGGAAAGGCGGCGGGCGATCCGCCGCCTTTGGCCCTGCGTCGCGTCATGCGACGGCGACGTCCTGAAGCTGTTCCTGCATGTGCTGCCGGATATCGTCGGGCCAGGCGGTTGATGTCTGTTCCGCAAGGTTCATACACACCAGAACGACGTCCGCCCTCAGCCGATCGCGGCCATCGCCCGTGAACAGGATGGACAGGGTGCAGCTGCTGCGCCCGATCGCGACCGGCGTGATGCGAATGGTCAGCGCATCGCCGAGATGGCTCGGCGACAGGAAGCTCGTCTCCAGCTTGACGGTCGGTGTGCCGATGCCGCGCTCAAGATGCATCGTCTTGAAGCTGGCGCCCAGGGATCGATCGAACCAATCCTCCACCGCGCCATTCAGCATCTCGAAATAGCGGGGATAGAAGACGATCCCGGCGGCATCGACATGGGCGAAGCGCACCAGTGCTCCGGTTTCGAAACTCATCCGTCATGATCCTTGGAAAGCGAATTTTTGAGATCCGTCAGCAACGCCAGTAATTGCTTGCGGCTGTCCGGGGGGAAGTCCTTGACCGCCTCGGCCACCCAGCGATGGTGCGCGGCGGCAAGGTCGGCGAAGTGCTGCCGACCCGCAGCGGTTAATGACACGATGGCGGAGCGGGCATCCTGCGCATCGGCGCGCGCCGCGACAAGGCCCTGGTCCTGCAATTGTCGTACGATGCCGGTCACGTTGCCGTTCGACACCAGCAACGCGCGCGACAAAGATCCCATGTTCAGTCCATCGGGCGCGCGATCCAGCGTCGCGAGTACGTCGAAGCGGGGCAGGGTGGTATCGAACTGATCCTGGAAATTGCGCCGCAACCGTTTTTCGATGATCTTGGCGCAGGCCAACAGCCGCACCCACATGCGCAGATCGACCGTTGCGGCTGCTTTATCGTCGCTACCGCCACTCATATGCTCATGCTCGGATAGAAAGCTGCCACGCGAAGTCCTGAATAGTTTAGGTATAAAATATCGGTATGACATGCGGGCGGCAAGCGAAATTGAATGGTCGATGCTGGTTGCTTGCTTATTCTGTGGGCGACGCAAGCGCTGGCGCAGCGCGCAACGGACGAACCTTGATCAGTGTCCGGTCGAGCGCGACATTGTCCATCGTCTTGACTTCATACAGCGCTTCGAACGATCGCGTCGCCGCTCTTTGCCCCGCAAGCTGCCCGATCTGCACAGGATCGGTGACGAGTTGCGCCATGCTTTCGACGCCCTTGTCGCCTATCCCCGCGATGATCAGCACATGGCGGCCCGATGGCGCCCGGAAGCTAGCGATATAGCCATAATCCTTGCGCACGCTCGGCTCGGCAGCGATGGCGTCCGGCCCGCCATAACGGGCGCGCGATGCCGTATCGCTGAGTATCTCGCGCGCCCGGTCCCATTTGAAACCCGATGTCTGGAACAAAGGTGAAGCAAGGATGCCCAGGCTCGACAGGCGTCCGACATAGACGATGTCGTTGGTGTCGAGCGCGGTCGGCCGCAGGCGGGAGGAGGGCAGGAGCATGGGCGCACCACCCCGCATCTGATGCAGCGCGGTCATGACAGGCAGCAATTGCCATGTCGCGATCGCCGTTCCGACGGGCGCATAGCGCAGGTCGAGATCGTAGAGTGTATAGAAGTCCTTGGCATGGGTCGTCAGATAGCTGCCGAAATCGGCGCGCGACTGGATCTGCGGATCGAGGATCAGTCGCTTGACCGATCGTTGCTGCTCCGCCTCCGCCAGCAGGAAGGAGTCGCCCGATACCAGCAGCGATGGCCGATCGAGGGCGACGGGATGCCAGAAGCTCGTCGATCGCAGCTGGAGCGCGGGATCATTCGCTTCACCGCCCGGCGTGACGAACGCCCAGATCATCAGGTTGGCGATGATCAGCAGCAGCAGCGCGGCGACGATCTTCGTCGCGCCCGGCCAGCGACGGGGACTGAACCAGGGCTGCACCTCCGGCGGCTCGACCGCTTCGCTCGGCGACGACAGCAGGATGCGATATTCGCCCTTCGGAATGTAAAGCCGTTGGCCGGAGTGACCGGCATAATGATCGTCCAGCCGCTTGCGAAGTCTGTGGACATAGACGCGCACCGCAGAATCGCGCGCGTTGCCGTCGGCACCATCCTTGTCGAACACCGACAGTGCGATCTCTACTTCCTTGGGCGCGCGCCCGTCGCCCGATCGCGCGACGAGGAAATCGAACAATTGCAGGAACACGGCCGATCGTCCGGTCGCAAGTATTTCACGAAAGCGCGCGGCTTCGCTGGCGAAGTCGGAAACGGGGTCGGACGACTCAGCCGCGCGATCGGTATTCATGCCGTCGCGCCCGTGTCATGGGTTCAACTTCGTTCAACGCGCTTCGTCCCTTTCCGGCACCCACGCAGCGCCTTTCCCATATTATCGAGCCTAGCGTCGTCCCATGGCCACGCAATGCGAAAATCGGGGATTTTTGCCCGTAACAGGCCATATTGTAACGCTACGGAACTGTTTAATTCAGGTAACAAATATATGCAAATACATCTTTTATGTTACGAAACAGCGGCAGTCGGCTTATGTCGAACGCAACAGCTGCGATACGGGATCGACCGGATCGGCCAGCCCCATCAGGCACGATGCAGTGTGCCGAACCTGCGGGCATGGACCGATCGCCGACGGATGGTGAAAGCCGCCGAAAGCTGTCGGCCTTCAGGGGGAACGGCTGGATGAAAGTCATAGGAGAATATAATGATCAGGCATAGGTTGGGGACCGGGCAGGCATGGCATCGTCTGGCATGGATGACGAGCGTCTGTCTGCCGATCGGGCTGATGGCCGCGCAGGCATCGGCTCAGGACGCGGCCCCGAAGTCCGGCGCTGCGCCCGCCCGTCAGGCGAACAATGCCCCGGAGCCGGGTGAGATCATCGTCACAGCGACCCGCCAGGCGCAGGCCTTGAGCCGCGTTCCCGTCAGCGTCGTCGCCAAGGATCAGGTCGAACTCGACAAGCAGGGCGTCCGCTCGATCAACGACGTTGCGCGCCTGACGCCCGGCATCACCTTCGGTCAGGGCGCAACCTATTACGGTACCGGACAGACGACGATCGCCATTCGCGGCGTCGATTCCGGGTCGGGCATTCCGACGACCGGCATCTATATCGACGATACGCCGGTGCAGACGCGACAGGGCGTCAGTCCTTCGCTCAGCAACCCTTATCCGCAGGTGTTCGACCTTGATCGCGTTGAAGTGCTGCGCGGCCCGCAAGGCACGCTGTTCGGCAGCGGATCGGTCGGCGGTGCGGTGCGCTTCATCTCACCCAAGCCCGAATATAAGGACGTCAGCATCTACAGCCGCGCCGAAGTGGCGGCGACGGAAAAAGGCGCGCCCAGTTATGAACTCGGTCTCGCCGGTGGCGCGCCGATCGTGGAGGATACGCTGGGCTTCCGCGCCAGCGTGTGGACGCGGCGCGATGGCGGTTACATCGACCGTCTCGACCGATACACCAAGCAGAAGATCGATAAGGACATCAACGGTCAGGATGTTTTCGCCGGCCGCCTGGCGCTTGGCTGGAAACCAACGGGTACGCTGACGATCACGCCGTCCATCTTCTACCAGAACCAGTATATCGAGGACGGCTCGCGGTTCGAGTTGGCGACGTCGAACCCTAAAAAGGTCGATTATAATCTCAGCCTCAACAAGCTGCCCGAATATCGGCGCGATCGCTTCTATCTGCCTTCGCTTAAGGTCGAGTGGGATTTGGGCAGCATGACGCTGGTGTCCGACACGTCCTATTTCGACCGCCGCACGCGCACCCGCAGCGACGACGCCTCACTCAGCCTTGCGATCTTCGCCGGGGTGACAGGCTCGTTCCTGCCGGGCTTCGAGGACTACACGCCCAATACGCTCAGCAATACGAAGCAGCATGCCTTCACGCAGGAACTGCGCCTTCAGAACAACAATAGCGACGATCGCTTCAACTGGATCGTAGGCGTCTTCTATCAGAAGTCCAAAATCGACGATCAATATGCAGGGCAGGACCCGCGCCTGCTGGACGTGATCAATGTCGGACGCGAACAGCAAGGCGAACAGCCCTATGCCTCGCTCACCGACGTCTATGGCGTCGAACTGTATCAGGGCCGCTATTCGGTGTTCCAGCGCAACGTCCATCGCGACGACCAGAAGGCGATCTACGCGCAGGCCGATTACGAGCTGTTCGACGGCTTCAAGAT
>CAJYHD010000279.1 GCA_913773715.1 uncultured Sphingobium sp. | reverse complement strand
GGCAAGGGCTGGCTGGGTTGGGATGGGCGCCGATGGAAAGTGCTGGACCAGGACGAAAAGACGCCTCCTGCCGAGGTGATTGCGGCCGTCTTCGATACGGTCCGTCTCATTCAGGATGAGGCGCGGTTCGTCGGCGATACCGGCGTTCTGAAACGGCTGCTGACCCTCACCGGGCCACGCGGTGGGCAGTATCAGGAGGTCGACGAAGACGACGACAGCAATGAACATGGCCTCGACCGCTGGCTCGTGAAGGGCTCGGGGTTCGAGTTGCTGTCGACGAAGATAGCTGGTTGGGGACGTCAGTCGGAGACCGTTGGCAAGCCCGCATCCGTGGCGCAGCTCGCCCGGCGGTGGCTGACCGTTCCGATCGAGGCGTTCGATCACGATCACTATGCGCTGAACGTCATGAACGGGACGCTGCGATTTCGGGTCGAGACCAATTCCGACGGCACCAAAGCGGCGTCGGTCGAGATCAGTGAGCATCGCCGCGAGGACATGCAAACGAAGCTGTCGCCAGTCGAATGGGACCCGCAGGCCAAGTCGCCTCTCTACGACGGCATGTTCGAGTGGGCGCAGCCCGACGCATCGATGCGGCGATACCTTCATCAGGTCGGCGGCTATGCCCTCACCGGTGACGCCGGCGAGCAGAAGATGTGGTTCTGGTATGGCCGGGGCCGCAACGGCAAAGGCACGACGCTCGACGTCTGGCAGCACGTCAGCGGCGAATACAGCGACAATATCCCGATCGGCTCGTTCCTCGACCAAGGCGTCAAGAAACGCGGCGATCAGGCGTCTCCCGACCTCGCTAAGCTAGGCGGCGTGCGCATGCTGCGATCGTCCGAGCCGGGGCGCAACGAAAAGCTCGACAGCGGTCTGATCAAGCTCGTCACGGGTGGCGACCCGATACCGGTTCGCATGCTGCACCGCGGGTTCTTCAATCTAAAACCGCTCTTCAAGCTCATCATCATGGGTAACACCCGATTCGACATTCCGGACACCGACGACGGGATCTGGAGCCGGATGAAGCTGATCCCATGGCTGCGCAACATCGAGAAACCCGAGCCGGGCGTGGCGAACTGGCCGGAGAAAGACCCAAAGCTCCCTTCCAAGATCATCGGGCAGGAGGCGTCAGGCGTCCTCAACCATTTGGTGCGCGGCCTGCTCGATTACATGGTCAACGGGCTTGTCGAGCCGCGTAGCGTCACCGAGGCGACCGACGCCTATCGCGATGCCAGCGATCCGATCGCGCGCTTCATGCGCCTTTGCACCGTCGCTGATGCTGATAGCCGCATCCAGTCGTCCAAGCTGCACGAGGTGTTCGTCGCGTGGGCAAAGGCGGCCGGTGAACGCGAATGGTCGAACAAGGGCTTCTCGAACGCCATGACCGAGAAGGGCTATGAGAAAAAGGCCTCGGACGGCATGTGGTGGCTGAAGTTGCGTTTGGTGCGCGAGGTCGGCGACTTCGTCGATGAACATGGCAAGCCGCGCGCGTTGCCCGACGATAGGCAAACGGCGCTCGCGCAAGGTCCGCCCGATCCGGGCGACCCGTTTGGCGATCTGCCGCCGTGAGGTGGTGGGCTTGCTGACCCTTCCATTCGGAAGGGTGCCGGAAGGATATCGGAAGGGAAAAAGGGCGGATTTCTGCGCCCTCGGAAGGTTCGGAAGGATAGTTCGCGCAAGTCTCCTACATCATGCGCGCATGCGCATGCGCACGAGATTATGTCCTATAATCCTTCCGATCCTTCCGATCCTTCCATGATTTTGAGAATATCGGGATTTTATAATGACTTATAGGTTTCATCAGGACGGAAGGGTTGGTCATGATGCTTCCGGCACCGGAAGCATGGCGTTCGATGACGTGGTTGAGCGGCTCGTCGAGGCCTGGGGCTTCATGTGGCGTATGCCGGATCGCGAGGCGGGCTGGTTGCGGGCGCCACAAGCGGGGGCGATCTACCAGCGCGGCGTGCTCACCCGGCAGGAAGCATGGGCGCTCTATCAATTGGACAGCGACGACTATGATCGGGATGCGCTGCCGAAGTTACCCGGCCTTCGCACGGCGGAGGTCGATCGCATGGATGAAGCACTGGGTTGGGTCGAATGGGTCGATCCGGCGCACCGTCGATTGGTCGGTCTGGTCCTGCAATCCATGCACCGGGGCGATGAAGCGCAGGTGCCGTGGGGGCGCATCGCGAAGCGGATCGGTTGGGCCGGCCACCCCGATACGCTGTCGAAGCGATGGAGTCGTTCCATTACACGCATCGCCCAACGCCTTGCACGCGCCGGAAATGGCGGAAATCCGCACCTAGGGGGCGTCAACCCCTCGAATGCTCTAGGGGTCAAATAAACAATTCGGTCTCTAGGGGTCTGTGGCCCTATTCAGAGATAGGTTTGGCGAAACGTGCATCCCCCTTCGGATCGTCTAACCCTCTCCCTGCACCTCACGACGGGCGGCGCGGCTTCGGCTTCGCCGCCCGTCGCGTTTTGGACCGCACCTGATGCCGGTTCGTCCACCCACGTTTCGGCCTCGCGGTCATCGATCGGGCCAGGAGGCGCGACGGGATGCCGATCGCGAGCGCGGGTCATCTGCTGCTCGCGGGTATGATGCCGAAT
>CAJYHD010000278.1 GCA_913773715.1 uncultured Sphingobium sp. | reverse complement strand
GGAACGGCGACGAACGCGCCTACATCGTGGTCGAGAAGATCCTCGCCGCCGATGAAGACTTGCCGCGCGACTGGGCGATCGACGGGACAAGCGGCTATGACTTCATGCGCGATGCGACGGCGTTGCTGCACGATCCGGCAGGAGAAGCGACGCTGAAGGCGCTATGGGCGGAGCGCGATCCCGAGCATGTCGATCCGAACGCGGTCGTGCTTCAGGCGCGCAAGGACATGCTGTCCTGGCAGTTCGAGGCGCAACTTGACGCCTGTGTCCAGGCGTTCATGATGCTGCTCAATAGCGCAACGTCAGAGCAGCCCGAACTGGCTGCCATTACGTGCGGCATGATGCGGCGCGCGATCGAGCGGCTGATGTGGGTGTTTCCCGTCTATCGCACCTATGGTGATGGGCGGGAAGCTCCAGCCTGCGATGCGGCTGCGCGGCAAACCGCCTGGGATGCCGTGTGGACTCATGTTCCACCGGGAGAGACCCATATCGTAGCCGCCGTGCTTGCGTGGCTTGCGGGTGAAGGACCGGGCGACGCGGACCTCGCCGCCGAGGCTGTCCGCCGGTTCCAGCAGCTTTCCGCGCCTATCGCGGCGAAGGGCGTCGAGGATACGGCATTCTACCGTTACGCGCCGCTGCTGTCGGCCAACGACGTAGGGTCGGCACCCGAGCAATTCTCTATCTCGCCCGCAGAATTCCACAGCCGTGCGATAGCCCGAGCCGAGTTGATCCCGCATTCGATGTTGGCAAGCGCCACCCACGATCACAAGCGCGGTGAGGATGTACGCGCGCGGCTGGCGGTGTTGAGCAACACGCCGGATCTTTGGCGGAAGACAATCCTGCGCTGGGTGGGTATTGAGCAGGACGCCGGTGCGTGCCTCCATCCCGCCGATCGCTACCAGATCTTCCAGACCTTGTTCGGCGCGTGGCCCGACAATCGACACGCGGCCATGTCGGAGGAATTCCGCGAGCGGATCGGCGCGTGGCTCGAAAAATCGCTGCGTGAAGCGCGGCTCCGGTCAAGCTGGGAAGAACCGGACGGTGATTATGAGGCGGCGGCGCAGAACTTCCTGACACGATTGTTGGACAATGACGGTTTTATGCAGGACATGCATGACTTCGTTGGTCAGCTGGCCCCGGCGGCCGAAGCCAACAGCCTGGTACAGACGGTCCTCAAATTCTGCATTCCCGGCGTACCGGATACGTATCAAGGGACGGAGCTTCAGGACCTCAGCCTCGTCGATCCGGATAACCGGCGACCGGTGGATTATGATCTACGGCTGGGTTTGCTGGACGCGCCGGAGAGCGACGAGAACCGTAAGCTATTGCTCGTCCGCGAACTGCTCCAGTTGCGGAAGTCGTCACCGGATATCTTCGCATTGGGAAGCTATGATGTCCTGCAAGTGAGTGGCGACAAAGCGGATCATGTCCTTGCGTTCGAGCGGCGGCGCGAAGGCGAAAGGCTGATATGCGCTGTTCTTCTCCGCGCGGGGAGTGCGATCATCGAGGCGGGCGCTTTGCCGGATCGCGACTGGTGGGGGGAAACCAGAATCCTGTCCTCCACGTCTCTCAACGCCGCGACGATCTTCGCCCATAGGCCTTATTTCGTTAACCTGGGTAAGTGAGCTCTAGAAATCGGGAACTTAGTAAAGATTACAGCGTCTCCCAAGACGAGCGGAGGAAACGTGCAGCATCCGCTCGGCCGGAGAATAAAGACGTGATGATCGAATGTGACATACTCGATTGGCTGTCAGCCAATAGCGAAAACTTCGAGCTCAAGTGCAATGCCCATCGCGACAATCATACTACCGTGGCGCGCCACCTGTTGCATCGTGAACGCCTTGGAGAATATGTCCGCTTTGCCAGCGATGACGCAGTCGAGACCTGTATCGAAAACGACAGCATTTGGGAGCTGAGCATCCGGCAGAAAAGTGGCGACGACATGCATTTTGCCGCCCCGACATTTGCGCTCTGCGTGAAGCTCGTACGTTCGCTGATGGTCCGATCAGCGCCGCGCGCGATCGCCGCCTGAGCGCCTTGGCGCTTCTTCTTCGACAAGACCCAACCACGCGCGACGGTGATCACGTTCTGCGCGTGCGTGGCGCATCATATCCGACGCGGCATGATCGCCTCGCGTTTCAATCTTCCCATCATTTTGGAATTTGGCGATCATGTCCGGCACAGCATCTCTCCTGATATCTGATCCTTAATGCGAGACGCTGAGCAGAGTTCCGCTCTAGCGCTAATCCAGATTATCGCGATGTCGCAAAAATTGCTCGGGTCAGTGCAGCCTCAGCAGGACATTGCATCGTGCCTAATACCGTACTGCCAGTTCGCCATGGATTGCAGCGACCGAGGTATCATCCCCTCGCATTTCAGCAGCCTTCGCCTTTGCGGCTTCCTCGGCAGCGCGTCTCGAAAAATAGACGGCATCGTTCCTGTCGGACATGGCTTGGCCTCTCCCGTAATCTTATACAGGACGGACTGATCAAAGTTCTTCACCTTGATGCAGATCAAGCCACAACCTGATTAGCGGAACGCCTTAGGTAGTAACTCGTTCGATATATGGGTCCTATCAGGAGGAAATCATGGGCAAAACAGAGAAGCCTAGTGAAAGTGTTAAGCAGGAAAATGAAGATCGGCCTGAGGAGGAGAGAACGGCGGATGACGGAAAGGTCAATCCCCTCGCCCCGCCGATCAACGTCGAACCGGGAAGCTGAAGGGCACGGGCGGCAGCCTCAGTTGTCGCCCAAACCCGGTTCCGCCATGTTGCGATGCTGCTCCGCAAGGACCGAAGCGGGCGTGACATGCGCGGCAGTCGCCTGAAGCTTGTTCTTCCATCCGGACACGATGCGTGCATGGCCGCTCATCAGCGCATCCCAACCATCCTTCGCGACCTTGGCCGGATCATCCTTCTTTGACGAGCCGACATCAGTGTCGAGCATGTCGGCGCGGTCGAAGAACTCCGTCTCGGTAGGTCCCGGCATCAGCGTGGTGATGGTGATGCCGTCGTTGTCCTTCAATTCGTTGCGGATGGCTTCAGCGAAGCTGTCGATGAACGCCTTGCTCCCATTATAGACCGCCTGGAAGCTTCCGGGGATGAAACCCGCGATCGATCCGGTGATGAGGACGCGACCGACATTGCGCGCGATCATCGGCCTCAATATCTTTTGCAGTAGATAGAGCGTGCCGGTGATGTTGGTGTCCACCACCCGCCGCCACTCCGCGACCTCTTGATCAAGGAAGCCGTGGCCAAGCCCACGCCCAGCGTTGGCGCATAGGAGATCGACAGGGCGACCACCCGCCGCTTCGAGCAATTGATCGACGCCCTCCAAAGTGGACAGATCGGCCTCCAACGCAATGACGTCGGTGCCGTGGCGGCGGAAATCTTGCGCTGACGCCTCGATCAACGGTTCATCCGCGACGACGAGCAGATCATAGCCGTTCTGGGCAGCAAGATGGGCGAGTTCGAAGCCGATGCCGGTAGAAGCGCCGGTGAGGATCGCAAAATTATCGGAAGCCATATGTCTTCTCCTTGCCTCAGGCCGCAACCGACGCGGACTGCATGCCGGGCTTCAGCACGACCTTCGTCACTTCATTCTGCTTGTCGTGGAAAAGGCGATAGCCCTCGGCGGCGTCCTCCAACGGCATGCGGTGACTGATGAGGAAAGTCGTATCGATCTCGTCCTCCATGATCGCGTTCAAAAGGCCGGGCAGATAATGCTGCACATGGGTCTGTCCGGTCTTCAGCGTCAGCCCCTTCTGCATCAGCGCGCCAAGCGGAAACTTGTCCACGAAACCGCCATAGACTGCGGGC
>CAJYHD010000277.1 GCA_913773715.1 uncultured Sphingobium sp. | reverse complement strand
TGCCACCTCCCCGTGCCGGTGAGGATAATGTCGCTCATTCGTCAGACAATTTGACGAACCCCCGTCTTGCATGGCACCCATGATGCCCAAAGCGGGGGCGGGTGACATTAGGTGTCCTCAATCCCGTCTGTGCGAATGCGACAGAATGAACGGGAGAGTGACGTGACGCGAGCGGTTCGATCCACCTTGTGCGCAATTCTGGCGGCCACCGCGCTGTCGCCCCTGACGGCGCAAAGCATGTCGGCGCAAGGTCCCCTGTCGAATGACGGCCCGGCAAAGACCTTCGCGGTGCAGGGCAAGGGTTTCCTGCGCAACGGTCAGCCGCATCAGGTGATCTCGGGTGAGATGCACTATACTCGCATCCCGCGCGCCTATTGGCGCGATCGCCTGCGCAAGGCCAAGGCGATGGGGCTGAACACCATCACCACCTATTCCTTCTGGAACGCGCATGAACCGCGCCCGGGCGTCTATGATTTCAGCGGCCAGAACGACATCGTCGCCTTCATCCGCGATGCCCAGGCCGAGGGGCTGGACGTGATCCTGCGCCCCGGCCCCTATGTCTGCGCCGAATGGGAGCTGGGCGGCTATCCGTCCTGGCTGCTCAAGGACCGTAGCCTCGTCCTGCGCTCGACCGATCCGAAGTACACCGCCGCCGTCGATCGCTGGCTGATGCGGCTGGGGCAGGAGGTGAAGCCGCTGCTGCTGAAGAATGGCGGGCCGATCGTCGCGGTGCAGCTGGAAAATGAATATGGCGCGTTCGGCAGCGACCAGGCGTATCTGCGTGGGCTGGAGGCCAGCTACAAGCGTGCCGGGTTCGCCGATGGCATCCTGTTCACGTCGAATCAGGGCGGCGATCTGGCCAAGGGGTCGTTGCCGAACCTGCCTTCGGTCGTGAATTTCGGCTCGGGCGGCGCGGAAAATGCGGTCGCCAAGCTGGAGGCCTATCGCCCCGACGGCCTGCGCATGGTCGGCGAATATTGGGCAGGCTGGTTCGACAAATGGGGCGAGGAGCACCACGAGACGGACGGCAAGAAAGAGGCCGAGGAAATGGCCTATATGCTCAAGCGCGGCTATTCGATCTCACTCTACATGGTGCATGGCGGCACCACCTTCGGCTGGATGAACGGTGCGGATTCGCACACTGGCAAGGACTATCACCCCGACACCACCAGCTATGACTATGACGCGCCGATCGATGAGGCGGGCAATCCGCGCTACAAATACGGTCTGATCGCCGCCGCCATCGCCGAGGTGACGGGCAAGCCCGCCGCACCCACGCCCGCAGCCACGGTCGCGACGACCTTCCCGGTGTCGGCGGTGCGGCGCAGCGCCTCGCTCTGGGACAATCTGCCCGCGCCGGTGCGCGCGGCCCAGCCAAAGACCTTCGAGGAACTCGACCAGAATTATGGCTATGTCCTCTACCGCGTCGCGGTTCCGGCGGGGCCAGCACAGACGCTGACGCTGAAGGGTATGCACAGCTATGCCCAGGTCTATCTGGACAAGGCGCTGGTCGGCACGCTCGACCGGCGGCTCGATCAGGAGACGGTCGAATTGCCCGCTCGCGCGAAGCCCGCGACGCTCGACATACTGGTCGAGAATACCGGCCGGGTGAACTATTCCCATGCGATCCGCACCGAGCAGACGGGCCTGACCGGCGCGGTGACGCTGGCCGGACGGCCGCTCAGCGACTGGCAGATGTTCCGCCTGCCGATGGACAATCTGGCGTCGCTCAAGCTGTCGACTACGCCGTGCAGCGGGCCATGTTTCTATGAGGCGGAGATGACGGTGGCGAAGCCCGGCGACACCTATCTCGACATGCGCGGCGCGCATAAGGGGCAGTTGTGGCTGAACGACCATAATCTCGGCCGCTTCTGGAGCATCGGGCCGGTGCATACGCTCTATACGCCAGCTCCTTGGCTGAAGGCGGGGGCCAACCGGGTGCTGTTCTTCGACCTGACCGGGGATGCGAGCGACAAGCTGACCACGGTGGACAAGCCGATCTATGGCAAGGTGACGAACCACCGCGAGGCGCAGTAAGCGGCGGCTTGCCCCTCCACCATCGCTTTCGCGATGGTCCCCCTCCCCATCGGAGATGGGGAGGAATGGGGCGATAAATCCTCCCCAAGCTGTACTTGGGGAGGGGGACCGCCCGGCGGAGCCGGGTGGTGGAGGGGCGGGCGCCTTAGCGGACAGCCGCCGCCTGGTTCGCGACGATCGCCTCGCGCTGCTCGGGGCTCATCGCGGCGGCGTTAACGTCCGCGGCCTTGATCGCGTCGGCACGATCTTCGGCATAGTCGCGGGTCTTTTCCGCCTGCTTGTCCAGCATCTTGGCCTGGTTGCGCAGCGCGTCGGCCTGATCCTCCATGCCGTCGGCACGGTTGTCGGCAGCCTTTTCGACATTCTCGGCCAGCTTGTCGGTGCCCTTGCCATTGCAGGCGGACAGCGACACCATGCTGGCGGCCATCAGCAGGCCGATGCGGATTTTCATGATTATTCTCCCTGTTCGAACGGGAGCGAATAACCGGATCGGGCGCTTTTCCGTTCCGCTGGCGTAAAACTGACATATCGCGGGCGTTTCCGAATATCCTTGAACCCCGCTGCCCGGATCGGCAAATGAACGGTCCTGGCCAGTCTTACGCTTCATGCCCGTTCATTTGCCGATCCGGGCAGCGGGGTTCAAGGATATTCGGAAACGCCCGCGATATGTCAGTGTTACGCCAGCGGAACGGAAAAGCGCCCGATCCGGTTATTCACTCCAGTTCGAACAGGGAGAATAATCATGAAAATCCGCATCGGCTTGCTGATGGCCGCCAGCCTGGTGTCG
>CAJYHD010000276.1 GCA_913773715.1 uncultured Sphingobium sp. | reverse complement strand
GTCGCGCTGACGCCGCCCCGAGCGGTAGCCCCGGGGGCCGCCTTTACCGTCAGCGGCCAAGTGTCGGGAGAAGGCATCGACAGCGTCGAACTGCTCGATCCCGCTGGCAGAATGACCGATCGGACCGTACCTGACACCAATGGCCTTTTCCGGCTTGAGGGAACAGCCCGATCAACCGGCCTCGCCATCTTCACCGTGCGACTGACGCATGGATCGCGCAGGGTCGAACAGGCGCAGATACCGGTGATCGTGGCTGGCTCTAACAAAGCCCGATTGCTGATCGTGGCCGCCGCTCCCGGGGCGGAAGTCAAATATCTGCGCCGCTGGGCCATCGACGCGGGAATGGATGTGAGCATGCAAATGCAGACGGGTGCAGGCGTCGCGCTCGGCGATCCGCCCGTCTCGATCGATCCGATCACCCTCGCGCGTTACGATGCGGTAGTCTTCGATGATCGCAGTTGGGCCGCGCTCGGTCCGCGACGATCCATGGTCCTCGCCGCCGTCGCCAATGGCCTCGGCCTCGTCCTTCGCCCGAGTGGCCCGATCGATGCGAGTGTCCGCTCCCAATGGCAATTGCTCGGCTTCACGCTGAAGGGCGGCAACGAACTCGCCCCGCTCAGCCTGCCGCCGATCCGTGACCCCGCCATCGAAGGGACGCGTATCGGCACCGGGAGGGAGGATCAACCCGCCGACATAGCCCTGCCCGATGACCCGCTTCCCGACATCAATCGGCTTGCCGCCACTCCGGGAGGAGCGGACACCGCGCCCCTTCTGCAAGACGGCAGCGGATCGACGATCGCCGCATGGCGCGCATCCGGCGCCGGACGGATCGCACTCTTAACGCCGGTGGACAGCTATGGTCTGACCTTGACGGGGCGACGCTCGCTCTACGAAAGCTGGTGGAGCCGGTTGCTGTCCACGGTTCTGCGCCCCGCACCATCACCCGCTACCTTCAACCAGGCATATTGGAGCGGCGAAAGAGCAGTCCTGTGCGGCGTATCCTCTTCGGACATGGTGCGCGCGCCTGACGGCAAAGTCAGCCAGCTTCTGCCCGTCGGCAATTGTGCCGCCTACTGGCCGACTACGCCCGGCTGGCATCAGGTCGAAGGTGGCGGAAAAAGTCACCCCTTCTTCGTTCAGGCCGCGGATGCGCTTCCCGCCATGCGATTGATGCGCGACGCGACCGCGACCAAGATGCTCGTTTCGGATCGAAATCATGCAGCAGGCCGATCGGGCGGGCACTCCCTGCCATCATGGCCCTTCGCGCTGGCATGGCTGACCGTCAGCGCATCACTCTGGTGGCTGGAGCGCGCCCGCATAGGCCGCGCCACGCCTCAATCGCCCATATAGAAATCGCGCAATGCGCGCGCATCGTGCAGCGCATTATGTGGCACCTTGCTGTTCGCCGCCGCGCTGAACCCCGCCGCGTTGATGAGTTCCAGCCGCAATCCGAAATCGACGCCCGCCATCTGCCCAGGACCCGTAACTAGCAAGGCGCAAAAATGGGCGAGGTCTTCGGGCCAGTCGGCGATGATCAACGGATCGTCGTCCCCTTCCAGATAAGCGGCGACATGATCCGCCGCCTCCACCCTTCCCAGCTCCAGGTCGATGCCCGGCGGCACCTGACGCAGATATGGCACGACGTTCCGCGCGACCCAGGGTTCGATCTCGTCGGGCAGCGGCAAGGATACATAAAATTCCTGATCCCCATGTTCGGGGACCAGCGCGACGCTGATCAGCGCGCCGCCAAAGCCATTGAATTCGGTGTCGAGAAAATAGCGCATGGAAAAAATGCAGAGGTCCGTTGCGATGGATATGCAGTGTGGTTCTGCGTCTAGCATCCCCCGCCATTATGCCAACCCGCCTTGGTCGATGCTCGCCACCGATCGCCAGCAAACATCGGAAATATTACATATTTTGCGCAACATGCGTGGGAAACGTCCGAACCATATCCTTACCCGGCTGTGGCAAAAGCTGCGTCATCACCTCAGCCATGATCGTGGCGCTGGGCCACGGCAGGAGAAAATATGGATCTGCTCGACCCGATCGACGCGCAGCAGTCAGTCGATGCAACGCCCGACTTTCTCGATGTGCCGGACAGCGCACCCACGCCGAAGCCGACTTTCCGCCTCAGCTTGCGTCAGGATGAAGACTGGATGGAGGATTTCGTCGCGACCTTCTCCCGCGCCGCAGGTCCGGCCGCCTTCGTGACGGCGGCAGCCCTCGCTGCCCGTTTCGTTCTCGTCTGATCGAAACCGTCAGATACCGCCGGGCGTGACTGGCCAGCCGCCGGACTCCAGCGCAGCCGTCAAATCTGCAACGCACTGCGCCAGCACGGCGGCATCGGTCGAACGAATGACGAAATTCGCCCCAGTCCGCCCTTCGCGAAAGAAGGGGTAGCTGCCAATCTGGCTTCCCTCGTGCGTCTTCTCTGTCCGCGCGAGCAAATCGGCGATCTCGCTCTCCGCCACCCAGCAGCCGATGGTGTCGGACTGGAGCGGCAAGCCTCCCTCAAGCGTTCCGGTCAGGCTGTCGAGCATGCCTGCCGTAATATGCGGTACGCCCGCCATGATGAAGATATTGCCATGCCGTATCCCCGGCGCACCGGACATGCGGTTCTCGATCAGGTCCGCGCCCTGCGGCACCCGCGCCATGCGCAGCCGCGCTTCCGTCAGGCCGCCGCGCGTCTTGTAATAGGCCTCCAACGTCTCGCGCGCATCCTTATGCACCACGACAGGTACGCCGATCGCCGCCGCTATGGCATCGACGGTGATGTCGTCATGCGTCGGGCCGATGCCGCCGGTGGTGAACAGATAATCGTTGCGCGCCCGCAGCGTATTGACCGCTTCGACGATCGCGTCCTGGACGTCCGGCACCACCCGTACTTCGCGCAAGCGGATGCCCTGAACGCCCAACCAGGACGCTATCTGTGCGATATTCTTGTCCTGCGTCCGCCCAGACAATATTTCATCGCCGATGACGATCAGCGCGGCGGTCCAGATGCGGTTGGTGTCGGCCATGTCCTGCCCTTAGCCTGTGGCCGACTGCATGCCTAGCCCAACCGCGTCAGTCCTCTCGCAATCGTGCGCATCCAATCCTATAGTGAACTTATGACCGAATATATGACGACGACGGCCGATGCGTCGGTTTCGCGATCGACCGCGATAAAGCTCTATGACGAAGCCGGGTTTGCAGGCATGCGCAAGGCCGGTCGCCTCGCCGCCGAAATCCTGGACGCGCTTGTGCCGCATGTCGTGGCTGGCGTCACGACCGGCGAACTGGACGACATCGTCCGCCGCATGACGCTGGACGGCGGCGGCGTACCCGCGACGCTTGGCTATCGTGGCTATACGCATAGCTGCTCCATCAGCCTCAACAATGGCATATGTCATGGGATACCCGGCGACTATCGCCTGAAGGATGGCGACATCCTCAACATCGACGTGACTCCGCTGGTCGATGGCTGGCACGGC
>CAJYHD010000275.1 GCA_913773715.1 uncultured Sphingobium sp. | reverse complement strand
GTACATCAACGGATTTTATAACACCCGCCGCCGCCATTCATATCTGGGCGGCATCAGCCCGCTCGCCTTCGAAGCCAAGGTGGCTTAATGAGATAGGTGACCGGCACAAATCCGTTACAAGTCCAACCCGCCGCTGGGATGGTGGGCCAAGAAGGCAGCCGGCAAGCCGGTGAAACAAATACCGCTGCCGAAGATGAAGACCGGCGACGCCGATCGGATCACCATCGCGAGCGGAGAGCTGAAAGCGGAGCCGGAACTGATTGCGGAGGCTCGTGAGAATGCCCGCGTGCTGGCGTCGACGATCGCGGCCGGGGACGAGCCACCGTCCAACCCGATCGTCGAACGGACGATCGAGAAGCTTCGCAAGGCGAAGCCCGCGCCGGTCACGGGCCTGACTTCGGTCGAACAGCCCGGGCTCATCAAGGTCGAGGTCGCGCCCGACTCTGCAGAGCGTCTCCAGTTGGTGCTGAATCGGATTGCAGCAGCAGGCGCCGCGCTGGGTATCGGACTCGTGAAGACTGACAAGGCCGCAGCGTTCGAATGCGATGGTGAGACGATCGGATTTTCGATCTCCGAGGCCACGAGGCGCGAGAAGCACCTTCTCACCGAGAAGGAGGTGGCGGAAGACGCCGCGTATCGGAAGAAGCGCGAGAAATACTGGAGCAAGCCCGCCTCATGGGACGAAGAGGATTTCAGTGTCTTCCCGCCCCGCTTTCCGGAGTGGGACTATCACCCCACCGGCCAACTGTCGTTCGAACTGGAACACGCCTACCTCATGGGGGGCAGTCCCCGACGCTCCTACCGTGATGCCAAGGTGCAGCGTCTCGAGAAAATGGCGGTCGACATAGCCGTGGGCATCAAGGTCCTGGCCGCCGCGCGAAAGGAGGATCGCGTCCGGCGAGAGGCGGATGCGCGCCAGCGCGAGGAAGAACGGCAGCGTCGCGAGCGCGTTCTTCGCCAGAAGCACATCGACGAACGCCGTTCCAAGGCGCTCGACAGTCTGCTGGAGGAAATGGCCTCGCTCGATCGGCTGCGGCGCCTTGTCTCCTCGCTGCGCGCCGAGCTGGAAGCGGATGCGTCCGCAAGGGTTGCGGTTCTTGTGACGTTTGCGGAGGAAAAGCTGGCGCGTCGCGAGTTGGCGCTGTCGGCAGATGGTCTCGAGCGTCGGCTCGAGGAGAGCCGGCTGTTTGCCGAGGACGACGATCACGACTTTCGGCCGCCTGCCTATTATTGACGTATTCCCCGCAAGGCTGACGCTCGCGTTTCCCACGAGTGTTCGTTAGAGCGGTGACGGTGTTTTTTTGGAGCGCCGCTGCGAGGGCAACTGCGATCCAAGGCGCCGGAATGGGGCAATCGACGGCGATAGATGACGAAGCCTCGCAAAAAAATTTTCGCGGGGAAAATCGTTTGAAATCAAAAGCGTAGCTTTTTGTCGGATCGTCTATCGGGATCGGGCTCAGGAATGGAAGAATTTTTGTTGTTTTTCAAATTCTTACTGTCGACTGAGGCAATCGAGTGGGAGTAAGCCGACGGAGCAAATGTCCGGGGGACATTTGCCGGCTTTACTTGGGTCCGTCAGGAGCCGTGGCCTCATCGCAGCTCAAATCTCATATTCGGGTCGCCATTGGGGCGTCAGATAAGCGGGCGGACGTTCGTCCAGTTCGGGCTGGCCTGGCGCATCTCGCCATAGAGCCGCTTGACCATGGTGCTGCTGGTGCGCGTGAAGAGCGCGGGAACGAGGCCATGAATCATGCAGGCAACGCCCGACCGCACCATCAAGAAGCCGAAGCGCGTCGCCACGCCCATATGTTGCAGATAGCTTTCCCGCACGGCGCGGGGATGTCGCAGGAACAACCGGTCGATCATCGTACAGGCTCCATCCGAGTCGGATCGGCATCATCCTAAAGCATCGGCACCCGGCGGCCATGGTCCCAAAGGGATGCCCTAAGCGTCCGCCCTGCGGGGGCTGGCATGTCCGGCCGTTCGCTGCTTAGATGAGGAGATGACGCAAACGCTCGCACTTTTCAGGATCGCTGTTTTGCTGGTGATCGCGGCGCTGACCGCGCTGATGCTTGATGTCGGTCATCCCGACGAGGCGATGTGGTGGCTGTGGGCGATCCCTTTCTGGCTGTGGATCGTGGGACCGACATGGGTCGCCTATCGGCTGGCCCGGCGGAATCCGATACCGTTCTATGTCTGGCCGATGGCGGGCTTCGTCCTGATCGCCAACCTCTTGTCCGCGCTCATATATCATGACGCGTTCTTTCGATCCGCGTCCTCGACGGCGGCGCTCGCGCTGATTTTCATCCCGCTCTACTGCTGGATCGGGTTGGGGCTGACATGCCTGCTCGCGCTCGGCCTGAGGCGGTTCGGGCGATGATCGGCCATCCCGTCTATCGCGACATGCCGACGACCATCTTCGAGCATATGTCGGCGCTGGCGCGAGAGACGGGTGCGATCAATCTGGGCCAGGGCTTTCCCGAAAGCGCCGGACCACCGCAGATACTGCAAGCGGCGGCGCGTGCCATGGTCGAACGATCCAGCCAATATCCGCCGATGCCGGGGCTTGCCGAACTGCGCGCAGCGGTCGCGGATCATTATGCCCGGCATCAGCGACTGGACCTCACATCACAGGAGGTGATCGTCACGTCGGGCGCGACCGAGGCACTGGCGGCGAGCCTGCTGGCACTGGTGAAACCGGGTGACGAGGTGTTGATGGTCGCGCCGCTCTACGACGCCTATCTGCCGCTGGTAGAACGGGCGGGGGGCGTTGCCAGGGTCGTGACGTTGCGCCCGCCCGAATGGCGACTGGAGCGCTCCGAACTGAAGGCGGCAATCTCGCCGCGCACGCGTTTTCTGCTGCTCAACAATCCGGTCAATCCGACCGGTGCGGCGATGGACGAGGGGGACCTGACGCTGCTCGCCGAGCTATGCGTCATGCATGACCTGATCGCGATCTGCGACGAGGTGTGGGAGCATGTCGTATTCGATGGCGCGCACCATCGATCGTTGATGGCGATGCCGGGCATGCGCGATCGGACGGTGAAGATCGGGTCGGCGGGCAAGATATTTTCGGTTACGGGCTGGAAGGTCGGCTGGATGTGCGCCGCACCTGCGATCGCCACGCTGCTGGCGCGCGCGCATCAATATCTAACCTTCACCACCCCGCCCGCCTTGCAGTGGGCAGTGGCGGAGGGGCTGGCATACTCCGATAGCTGGTTTGCGGATC
>CAJYHD010000274.1 GCA_913773715.1 uncultured Sphingobium sp. | reverse complement strand
CTTCCTTGTAAGATTTGAGGTAGGTCGGGTCGCCGGTCACCAGAAATCCGCGAAACTGGCTGTTCTGGCGCAGGATCGCGGTCTCCAGCGTCAATGCCTTCGCATAGACGTCCTGGCTGTGGTTGTTCCGCTCGGTCGTCCGGGCGATCACCAGGATGCTGGCGAGGAACACCAGCATCACGACCGCTGCCGACGCGTTGATCGTCAGGAACGACAGGCCGAGCTTGCGCGGTATCTTCATCGGAACCGATCCGTTCGGACTTGAGCGAACATGTCAGAACCGCGAGCGCAGGGTGATGCCGTAGGTGCGCGGTTCGGCGAGGTAGGACGAGGTGATGGCATTGCCCGCGGCAAAGGCGGGCGACCCGAAGCGCGTCACCTGCGACACGCTGCCCGATCCCTGGAACGGGGCGGCGAAGGCAACCTGCTGATAATCGGTATCGAGGATGTTCTGCCCCCAGAATTCGATCGCCCAGCGCTGCTCGGAGCCGCGCAGGCCGATGCGCGCGTTCATCAGGAAGAAACCGTCCATCCGCTTTTCGGCGAACAGGTCGGACCCGGTATTATAATCGCTCGACAGGCGGCTATCGACGTAGAACAGCGCGGTCAGGTTGCGCGACACCGCCGGGGTCCACACCGCCGAATTGGTGATGGTGTGGCGCGGCGCGTTCGACATCTGGTTGCCCGGCAGCAGGAACAGCGCCGCGTTCAGCGGCTCGCCCGATTCGCTGCCGACCAGGTTGCGACGATATTGGGTGTGGGCATAGGTATAGCCGATGTTGAAGGCGAGGTTGGGCGCGGGATAGGCGCCTGCCTCCAGTTCGAACCCCTGCGTCACGACGCCCGCGCCGATCTTTCCGGTGCAGCGGCCGGTGGTCGAATCATTGTCGCGATCGGCCCCGCCCAGCGCATCGTCGCACGAGCTGATGTTCTGCACGATGAAGTTGGTGCCGTTGAACGTGTTCAGCTGGAAATTGCGGAATGCCGAATGGAATGCGGCGATGTTCGCGGTGAACTTTGCCGAACTGTATTTCACGCCGACTTCGAACGCCTGCACCGTTTCCGGGTCGAAGCGCAGGTTGGAGGCGCTGGCGGCGGTAGGCGTGGCAAAAACGTTCGCCGTCAGGTCGGAACGGTCGAGATTGTAGCCGCCCGCCTTGTAGCCGCGGGCATAGGATGCATAGAGCAAGGTGCTCGGCACCGGTTTCCACGACAGCACGGTGGTCCCGGTAACCTGTCCTTCGCGCAGCGAATCGCGGATCGGCACGCCGGTCAGCGCGGCGGTCGAATTGCCGGTGCAGGTCAGCGTGACGATCCCCGCCGCCAGCGACCGGAGCGTCGCGTTGCTGCTGCCGAGCAGCGGCCCCAGCGCCGCCTGCTGCGCCGGGCAGACGGTGTTGTTGTTCAGGAAGCTGGCGTTCAGCTGCTTGCGTTCGTTGGTATAGCGCAGGCCGCCGGTCAGGCTGAGCGTATCCGTCACCTTGAAGATATTATGGGTGAAGAACGCATAGTTGCGGCTGGTCTGGTCATAGGTGTCGCGGATGCTGCCAAGGTCGTTCAGCGTCGACAGGCGATCGATGCCCGCGATGATCGTCGGCCCCACCGCCGGGGTCAGCGCGGCGCGACCAACCGCGCTCAAGCAGCCCGAGGCACGGGGCGCGCGGAGCGCCTCCAACGGGTTGATCGTCGCTACCACGCGGCAGGCGGCAAAGGCGCCGAATTCGCTCCCGAACCGGAGGTTGTCGGCGACCTGCAGCTTTTCATGGGCGTAATAGCCGCCGACCATCCAGTCGAGCCGGTTGCCGAACAAGCCGCCGCTCAGCCGCGTTTCCTGCGTAAAGGTGCGGAACTGGCGATAGGCGTTGCCGTCGTCAGCGCGGTAGCCGATGTCGACGCTGCCATAGTCGAGGTCGGCGGCCCCGCCCGCCTTATATTCGCGATAGGCGCTGATCGAGATCAGCTGCATATTGTCGAAGGTCCAGCCGATCCGCGCCGACCCACCATAATCCTTGGTCACGTTCGAATAGGCGCGACCGCGCGTGTTTGCGATCTGGCGGTTATACGGGTCGCCGTTGCTCGGCAGCACGCCGCCCAGGCTGCGCAGGATCGAGACGATGCGATTCTGCGCAGCAGGAGTATAGTCGCCCGCGACGCCCGGCGTCGGATCGAGCTTTTCCTGCGTGTCGAGATACACCGCGCCGCAGCATTTCTCGTCGCGATAGGTATAGTCGCCGATCAGCCGGATCGAGAAATCGTCGGTCGGGCGGAAGAACAGCTGCCCACGCACGAAATAACGGTTGCGGTCGTTATAATCGGTGTTGTTGACGACATCGCGGTAGAAACCGTCGCGCTTGCCGAACACGCCGTCGACGCGGAAGGCCAGCTTGTCCTTCACGATCGGCCCGGTCAGCGCGCCGGCGAGGCGCACGGCATTGAAATTGCCGTAGGTCGCCTCGCCATAGCCGCCGAACTTGAACGAGGGATATTTGGTGTAGATGCTGATCGCGCCTGCCAACGAATTGCGGCCGGACAACGTGCCCTGCGGCCCGCGCAGCACCTCGATCCGCTCGACTTCGCCCAGGTCGTTCAGGCCCGCGCCGGTGCGGCTGCGATAGACGCCATCGATAAACACCGCGACCGAGCTTTCGAGGCCGGGATTGTCGCCGACGGTACCGATGCCGCGCAACCGGGCGGTCGCGTTCGCTTCCGATCCGGTCGAGGAAACGATCAGCGACGGCGAGAGCTGCGCCATCTGGCGAATGTCGGTCGCGCCCGAATTCTGGAGCGCGGCGGTGCTGTACGCGCTGACCGCGATCGGTACGTTCGACAAGCGCTGCGACCGGCGGGTGGCGGTGACGACGATATCGGAGGTATTAGCGGACGATTCGGCGGCGGGCTTGCCATCGGTCTTGTCGCCGGCCGACGGCACCACGCCGCGCAACCCCTGCGCCGACACCGGCGCCGCCACCGTCACACAGGCGGTCGCCGCCAGCAAGAACCCGCTCTTCCGCATTTCACCCATCCCCCCGGACTGATTTATCCTCGACAGTGAATGCTTAGGGTAGAGGAGGATACCAGTTGGTTAACGTGGATAGTCATGATCGGACATTGCCTGCCACCGGGCAGGCGCTACACCGACGCGGCAACACCAGCGGGGCAGGACATGATCGTCGGCATTGACCTTGGTACCACCAACAGCGCCTGCGCCCTGTGGCGGGACGACCAGCCGGTCATGGTGCCGAACGCGCTGGGGGAATTTCTGACCCCCTCCGCCGTCAGCA
>CAJYHD010000273.1 GCA_913773715.1 uncultured Sphingobium sp. | reverse complement strand
TCATTGTTTCGGTTCGTGCGACCGCGTTCGGATCGGCGGCAATGCGCGGCGCACGCGCCAGCGTCGCAAGATCGTCGGCCAGACGCAGGCCCGCTTTCTCGTATAGCGCGGCAACCATAGGCCTCCGGCCCGAAAGGCGCAGCAGGCGGCCATAATCGACGTCGGTGTTCCAGGACACATTGCCGTAGGCGACCTTTTCAACACCCGCCCGAACCGGCAAGGCGGTGGCGAAGACGAAGCTTTCGGCCATCTGATCGACCTGCGCTTCGTAATCGGTCGCGGCAGGCGCTGCCGTACCGGGCACCGACCACAGCGCAAATTGCTCGACTGCACCGGCCAGCGCCAAGCGCGCACGTCCGGCTGGCGATGATCGCGCCTTCGCCACCAGCGCAGTCAGTGCCGGCGTGTCGCGTGTGACCTCGACATTGACGAGATGGAGTGGCGCTGCCGGATCGACCAGCGTTTTCAACACGAACACCGCATTGAGCTTATTGCGCAGCACCGCGACTTCGCCCGCGCCGCCGCCCGACCACATCAATCCGCCGGCAAAGATATCGGGCCGAAGTTCCAGAGCCTTGCGTACGACGAAAGCGCCGCGGGAGCCCCCAACCGCAAGCGTGCGCTTCGGCACGCCCCAGGTCGCGGCCACTTGCGCGCGCAAGTCGACGAGCCGCTGCACCGCCTCCGGAAAATCATAGCCGACCGGCTCGCGTACGATCCCGCCATAGGCATAGCCTTGACTCAGCAACCATTCGGTCAGCACCCCGCCGGGGATCTCCGTCGACGTCGGCACGCCCGGCCGAGCCGGTTTTCCCGCGCCGTCCAGGTCGAGCAGCAATGACCCGTTCCACTGCGCCGGTGCAATTGCCTGCCAGCGAGTACCATCTTCGAGCTGGCCGGAGATCGTGCGATTGGCTGCGGCAGTCTGAACTGACTGGGCGGTGCTCGCTGGCGCGGTCGTGGTCGTCGCCAACACTGCGAACCAGAAAATGCGTCGCATGCCCTCCCCCTCGATTGTTATACTACATGGCTATTGCGCAGCACTTTCTCGGTCAATGGTCATCTAACCCTGTCAGGATTACATGGTCGCCTCTCAAAGGCGAACATGCGGTCGACTGACGTTGAGGCATAAGGCGAACTTGACTCACAACCGGTCATTCATCCCCGCTGCACCGCCATCCGATAACGGACGTTCGTTCAGCCGCGAAGTCCACTCGAAAAAGCCGGCTGCGAGACGACCTTGGGCGGTTGGCTCGCCCGTAAGATAGGGATCGACTGCCTCCGCCGGGATCGAGACTCGCGGCAAACGCCTCGACGCTGCTGTCGCAAGCCACGGATCACCGCCCTTTCGACGACGGGTGGAGACGTCGCTGCGTGTCGTCACGCGTCCGTAAATCGGCAATTCGCGATCTGACGGTGACCATTCGTGAAGGGGTCATAGCGCTCCGTCGGGGAGAGCGCACGCGCTTGGAAGTGGAAGGTGCTGTCAGTCTAACGCGAACCGCTCTCTCGACGCAGCTTTGTCTCGGGTTTTTGAGATATAGCTCTCGAGAATTTCGCCCTTGTGATCGACCGTCCGCCAAAGGTAGACCATCTCGCCGTTCAGCTTCACGTACATCTCGTCGAGATGCCATTGCCATGACGAGAGCCACGCATCCGGCTGACCCGCTGTCGCCAGATATCGACGGCACAGAGCGACCCAAACCTGTTCCGCCACATCCGCACCGTCTCGTGGCAGATGTCGATGCCGCGTTCGAACAGCAGGTCCTAGACGTTGCGCAGCGACAGCCGGAAGCGAACTTACATCATCACTACAAGCCGGATCACTTCAGGCGACGAGTTAAAGTAGCGAAACGGGCTATTTGGCTTGCGCAGGCGAGGCACCGCATCAACCTATACCCCCTCCCCCAACGGATGGTGCATTTGGTCTGACAGCGCCCGAGCATCGGGTTACGCGGTTGAGGAAGTCTAGGAAGGTCGCCTTCTCCACATCCGTGAAGCCGGTGAGCAATTCGTCCTCATGCGAATCCAGCCGCTGCGTGCATTCGTCCAAAAGGCCAGCGCCGCTCGGCGTGACGGTCAAAGTGAGGGCGCGGCGATCAATCGGATCGATGTCGCGGACGATTAGTCCGGCGTTGATCAATTCGGTGATGAATGCGACCATGTTCGCTGGCTTAATACCGAGCAGGCGGCCGGCGGTACCTTGATTGACCCCTGGGTTCGCCGCGACAACGGACAGGATACCGATGAGGATCTGCCGCATCCCGGTCCCCTCGACCGCGTGCGTAAAATCAGCGGAAAAGATCGCAGCGGCGCGGCGCAGATTGTAGCCGATGCGTTGGCTCACGACGCCAACGTCGTGGCTCGGTCCTGCCATCACCATACACCCTATCGGCCCGGCGCTGCTGAATTAGAGACGATAGTATATAGTTGATTTTACGCCATGTCTATCGGTCCGATGTGATCGAGGTTCGCCGGTTAGCGGTGGAAGACGCCGTACATGCGATCCAGCGCGGCATCAAATAGCGGCCGCTCCTCTGCATTTAACTGCGCAAGCACCTCAGCCTCGACATCGAGCATAATCGTAAATAGCTCGTCGAGCACCTTCTCGCCCGAAGGCTCGATCGTCAGCGAGTGGCGGCGGCGGTCGACGGTGGAGCGCGTCCGTCGCGCCCAGCCCCGGCGTTCGAGGTCGTCGACGATCTGGACCGTGATCGACTTGTCCAGGCCGACCGTACTGGACAGCTCTTGCTGTGAAATGCCGGGATTGGCCTCGATCAGCGCGAGCGATGAAAACAAGCCGGCCCGGATGCCATAGCCGGTCGTCGCGGCCGCGAAGCCCGCCGATAGCTGGTTCTGCACGCGACGCATGCGAAAGCCGACATAATCGCCCAGCCGACCAAGCCGAAGCCGTCCAGGCGCGTCGCTATTGCTCGCTTTGCTGTGATCCCGTTGCCCCGTCACTCGCCCCGCTTCCACAAAAATGAAGTTGTTGACAGATTGTTGAATTTATCTATTGTTTTGCCTAACAAGAGTAATAGACGGGCCGGTTCGCAGGCTGTCAATCAAAAGGGAGGGGTCGTGTCCGACGCAATCGTCGATGCCGCGCCGGCGCA
>CAJYHD010000272.1 GCA_913773715.1 uncultured Sphingobium sp. | reverse complement strand
CCGCGTCGAAGCGCAGCCCGTCGATGCGATAGTCGCGCAGCCACATCAGGGCATTGTCGACGAAGAAGCGATGCACCGGATCGGCGTCCACCGCCACCGCGCCGCCCCAGGGAGTGTCGACCTCCTTATGGAAGAAGGCGCTGGCATAGTCGTTCAGGTAATTCCCGTCCGGCCCGAAGTGATTATACACCACGTCGAGAAAGACCGAGAGGCCCAAGCCGTGCGCGGCATCGACCAGCGTCTTCAGCTCGGCCGGCGATCCATAGGGCTCGGCAACGGCATAAGGCAGCACGCCGTCATAGCCCCAGTTGCGGGTGCCGCCGAATGCGTTGACCGGCATCAGCTCGATTGCGGTGATACCGGACGCGGCGATGGCGGGGAGCTTCTGGCGAATACCTTCGAAACCACCCAGCGTTCCGGCATGGACCTCCAGCAGCACGGTTTCTTCCCAGGGACGGCCGCGCCACTCGGTCGCGCTCCAGGTGAAGAACGGGTCGACGACCACGCTCCAGCCATGGACGCCGCCCGACTGGAGCCGCGACGCCGGATCGGGCACCGCCAGATCCTTGTCCAGCCGAAAGCGATACCGGGTTCCAGGCGCCGCCGGAGCGGTGGCGGTGAACCATCCCTCTCCATCACGATCCATCGTCACCGAAGGTGCGCCGTCGATCTCCAGCGTGATTGCCTTGCGATCCGGCGCCCAGAGGCGGAACCGGGTGTCCGCGCCTTCGCGCAGTTCGGGACCCCAGGTCGTCATGCCTCGATCGAGTCCCGCCAGGTGATGAGCACGGCACTCTGCGGCCCGACTTCATAGCTGTCGCCAATCTCGACCTCACCCTGTTCGGGCTTGGCGCTGTCGATCAGGACGGTACGGCTTGCATGGGGCGGGGGCAGGGTGAACGTGATCGGATCGGGCGAGGCGTTGAGGAGGAGCGATACCGCTTCGACCCCGCCATCCTCCGTCGGGCTTGCCCGCCGCATCATCAGCGCGCGACCTTCGGGATTGTCCCAATCGTCGGGGCTCAGCTGCTGCCCGCGTTCGTCCCACCATTCGATGTCGTTGATGCCATGGCCGGGCGTGTCCTGCCCGTAGAGGAAGCTCGGCGAACGCAGAACCGGATAACGGCGACGTAGCTCGGCCAGACGCGCGGTGAAGGCGATCATGCCTTCGCCCTCCTCGGATGCCGCGGCCTTCCAGTCGAGCCAGCTGATCTCGTTATCCTGGCAATAGGCATTATTGTTGCCGTGTTGGGTGCGGCCGAACTCGTCGCCCGCCACGATCATCGGCGTGCCGAGCGAGGCCAGCAGGGTCGTCATCATGGAGCGCATCACGCGCCCACGCGCGGCCTTGATGCCTTCGTCGTCGGTCGCCCCCTCGGCACCCCAGTTGCGCGAATAATTTTCCGAATGGCCGTCGCGATTGTCTTCCTTGTTCGCCTCATTGTGGCGCTGCTCGTACATGACGGTATCGGCCAGCGTGAAGCCGTCATGCGCCGCCAACATGTTGAGGCTGGCCCAGGGCCGCCGCGCGCGCCGGTCGAACAGGTCGCCCGATCCCGCCAGCCGTGCTGCCAGCTCACCACGCTGGGCAGGATCGCCGCGCCAAAACTTGCGAACCGTGTCGCGATACTTGTCGTTCCATTCCGAAAAGCCTGGCGGGAAATTGCCGAGCTGATAGCCGCCCGGGCCGACATCCCATGGCTCGGTCAGCAGTTTCAGCCGCCCGAGTACCGGGTCCTGCCGCAGCACGTCGAAGAAGGCGGCACCCGGATCGAACCCCGTCGCCTCGCGCCCGAGCGTCAGCCCCAGGTCGAAGCGGAATCCATCGACCCCGAAGCTCGTCGCCCAGTAGCGAAGTGAGTCGGTCACCATCTGGATCACCCGCGCCTTGGACAGGTTCAGCGTGTTTCCGGTGCCGGTATCGTTGATCGTGTAGCGAGGCTGATCCTGGACCAGCCTATAATAGCTGGCATTGTCGAGGCCGCGCCAGGATAGGGTCGGTCCCTTCTCAGACCCCTCGCACGTATGGTTGTAGACGACGTCGAGGATGACCTCGATCCCCGCCTTGTGCAACTTGTGGACCGCACGGCGGAGTTCATCCTGGGTATCGGACGCGAAATAGGCCTGTTCGGGCGCGAAGAAGCCGAGGGTGTTATAGCCCCAGTAATTGCGCAGCCCCTTTTCCTGGAGGAAGCGGTCCTGGGTGAAGCTGTGGATCGGCAGCAGCTCGATCGCGGTGACGCCGATCCGCTTGAGGTGCTTGATGACCGCGGGATGGCCTAGCCCTGCATAGGTGCCGCGTTCGCGGGGCGGCACCAGCTCCATCAGCTTGGTCAGGCCCTTGACATGCGCTTCGTAGATGACGGTTTCCGACCAGGGCGTGTTCGGCTTCACGTCACGCGACCAGTCGAAATGATCGTCGACCACCGCCGCCTTGGGCATGGCGGCGGCGCTGTCGCGCTTGTCGAAACTCAGATCCTCTTTCTTCGACCGGATCTGATAGCCATGCAGCGCGTCGGTCCACTTGATTTCGCCGTGGAGCTTGCGG
>CAJYHD010000271.1 GCA_913773715.1 uncultured Sphingobium sp. | reverse complement strand
CTGGCGAGCAGGGCCAGCACGGCCCCCTGACGGGAATGCTTCATCGCCGCATTAAAGCATCCTTGAGCAACTGACGGAAGTCGCTTGCCGCTGTACGTCCATGATTTCAATTGTTTGGCTCGATTGTCGTGCGTCCGAGGGGCGCGGAAACCGTCATACTATCCTGACCAATCGTACATCTCATCTTGCCATAGCGGATTGCTGAGGCTGGCAAGGATGGATGTCCGATACCTGAACACGGGGCTTTTGTGACCGATATTGGGTCGCATAGGGCAAGGTACCGACCAATTCGTTGAGGAAGGCGCGGCACTGGCGATTTTAGCCTGGTCACGAAGGCTAGCGAGCTATCTTTGGTGTCCGTTCGATTGCGCCGAACAGGTCAACCCTGCCTTGCGGGTACACCTACCGCCCCGCCGTAGGTGCAACCATCTTACGGCGGCAGCCACGAAAGGGAAGGGCGGGTAGATCACTATGAACGGAGCGGCAATCGCAGGGTGCGTCGGATCATTTAATTAGCAACAGCTCTGTGACCGAAAATATTATCAACGCACGTCATCCGCCTATTCATAGCGCTATCAGAAAATTCTGAGCGCGTTCAGATTTTGTTTTTCCGACCAGAGCTAAAAATCGATTTAAATATCAAATAAGCTACCATGCAATCGATTAACGATACGGTTAATGATGAGAAATTCGTCAGGTAGTAAAATGTTACCGGTAACTTTTGATTAGCTGTCATGCCTTCCCATACTAATTGACAATTTGATTATCTAATTTACCGTGATGACATAATGATTCGCCGGTTAACGGCGTAAATTATCAGGGCGGCAGAAAAGCCACCCGGGTGTGGAGGGGTGTTGGCGTGTCCGGTTTGCGAGAATTGATGCCACGCGTCCGCGATCTGCCGTCGATCATGATTGGATCGCTTGCGACCGCGAGTATTTTGCTGACGACCGCGGTTGCCAGCCAATCGCTTCTATCGAAGCCTGGCACGCCCGTCGAATTGGCCAGTCCATTGGTCGGGACCGCGCCGTTGGACAGGCGTGACCTGATCGGCAACGCGCCCCCGCCTGGCGAGCCGGTCTATTCAGGTCAGACCTCGCCCGGGGCAAGATTACCGCATAGTTCAGTCGAGGTCGCGCCAGTCAACGTCAATATCGAGCTCAGCTATCCGACCGGCGTTCCGACTCCCTACCACTATCCAAACCCGACGATGATCGGCTTCACGGCGGGCGGTGGCGCAACCTATGGCGGCCGGGCCAAGCCCTTTTTCATGCCGATCGTGGGCGACTGGACTGTGCCTCCGGCCTATACGGCGGTCTATTACGACAAGGCGCGCGAACAGGCGTCTCCGGGATATTACGCGGTCGAACTGGACAACGGGACGAAAACGGAACTGACCGCGACTCGCTGGACCGGCATGATGCGCTTCACCTTTCCCCGGATCGACCGGGCTAGCGTCATCGTCAATCTGCCGCGGGCGGGGGGCACGGTGGAAATGGTCGGTGACCGGACCATCCGTGGCGCGTCGCAGGACGGGAGAGACGAAGAATCGGCGGATGGCCCCTTTTTTGTGGCGATATTCTCCCGTCCGATCCGTGACATGGGGACTTTCCGCAAGGCATCCGGCGACGGGCCTGTCTGGGGCATCGGCGACAAGGATGTTGCCGCCGACCGCCGCATGGTCTCCGGGGCCTTTGCCGGAGCCTATACGAGTTTCTCGACGCAGCAGGGCGAGACGATCCTGGTCAAGATCGCGCACGGCCATAGCTATGCCGAGGCCGAGCGTCGGCTGGCGGCCGAAAATCCCGGCTGGGATTTCGATCGCATCCGCGCCTCGGCGCGCACCGCCTGGACAGACCTGCTCGATCGGGTCGAGGTGGTGGGCGGAACGCCGCAGCAGCGGCGGCTCTTCTACTCCACGCTGTTTCAATCTTTCTCCAGCCCGCGTCTTATCGCCAAGGCGGGGGAGACGCTGACCCGTCCGCGCGGTACGGTGACGGTATTGCATGATCGCTACAGCGCGGTCCCCTATTGGGATACCGCGCGCAATCAACTCTCGCTGCTCGAGTTGATGGAGCCCGAGTTGCTGGCGCGCGTGATGCAGTCCGAATTGGACGATGCCAGCGAGCGCGGCTTCATGAACAGCTCATTCCACGGCGACCATGCGGTGCTGATGTATCTGGGGGCGATGCAGCGACGCGTGCCCTTCGACTATGCCGCCGCCTATCAGGCGCTTCGGCGCAACGCCACCGATACCAAGGGGCCGCGCGCCCATCTGGACGAATATCTGGCGCGGGGCTGGATTTCCGACCTGGTGCCCGAGGGCAGCCCGAGCCCGCCCTATGCCGGTGGCAAGGCGGGCATGGACAAGACGCTGGAATATGCGTGGGACGATCATGCCCTGTCGGTAATGGCGACGCGGCTCGGGCGAACCGAGGATGCGGCGATGTTCGCCAGGCGCGCGAGCAATTATCGCAACGTGTTTGATCGCAAGACAGGCTTCATGCGCGGGAGGACCGAGGATGGTCGCTGGATAACTCCCTTCGATCCGCGCGAGCCCTATTATAATTTCGCCAGCAAGGAGGCATCGGGCTGGTCGAACCTGTGGCTCGTGCCCCACGACGTGGCGGGCCTGCGCGACCTGCTGGGCGGACGCGCGGCGTTCGCGGCGAAGCTGGATGCGTTTTTTACCACGCCCTATGCGCCGAAGGGGATATGCCGCGATTGCACCGGTGTGATCGGGCAATATGTGCAGGGCAACCAGCCCGATCAGCATGCGCCCTATCTCTATGCTTGGGCGGGCCAGCCCTGGAAGACACAGGCCCTGGTCCGGCGCATTCTGGCGGACCTGTATGGCAGCGATGCCGCGGGCAACGGCTATCCGGGCATGGACGACCAGGGATCGACCTCGTCCTGGTACGTGCTGAGCGCAATGGGCTTCTATCCCGTCGATCCGTCGATGCCTTTTTATGTGATCGGCAGCCCGATTTTCGAGCGGGTCAAGATGCGGCTGGGCAATGGTCGCACGCTGGAGGTGGTCGCGACCAATAACTCCGCGACCAACCGGTACATCCAGTCGGCGACGCTCAACGGCCGCCCCTGGACCAAGCCCTGGTTCAGCCATGACGACATCAAGAACGGGGCCGTGCTGGCATTTGTCATGGGGCCGAACCCCAACCGCGAATGGGGAAGCGCGCCCGACGCCGCGCCGCCATCGATGTCCGCAGAAGGCCAGAAGCCATGATGGGAATACCGATGCCAAGATTCGCCGCCGCCATGCTCCTGGCCTTTGCGACCACGGGCGGCGCCCAGGCGCAGACCGCGCAGAATGGCGTCAAGGACGGAACCTATACCGGCCTGATCGCGACACGCTGGGGTCGGGCCGTGACGGCGGACAATGTCTGGCAAAGCTATCCCCGGCCGCAAATGAAGCGCGCCGCCTGGCTGAACCTGAACGGCCGCTGGGACTATGCGATCACCAAGGCGTCGGCACCGCAGCCGAGCCGGATGGATGGACGAATTCTCGTACCATTCCCGGTGGAGTCGCGCTTGTCGGGTGTGGCGCGTCGCGTCCTGCCCGAAGACCGCATCTGGTACCGGCGGCGCTTTACCGTACCAGCGGACTGGGCGGGGCAGCGGGTGATGCTCAACTTCGGCGGCGTCGATCACAGTACGGTCGTCTGGGTCAACGGCGCGGTCGCCGGATCGCATAAGGGCGGCTTCGATGCCTTCGGCTTCGACATCACGAACCAGTTGAAGCCCGGCGAGAACGAGTTGCTGGTCCAGGTGGCCGACCCGACGTCCTCGGGAAGCCAACCACGCGGCAAGCAGAGCCTCGATCCCTCGGGCATCTGGTATACAGCGGTCAGCGGGATCTGGCAGACGGTGTGGCTGGAGCCGGTGCCCAAATTGCATATCGCGGATGTCCGCGCGACCCCCGACATCGACCGCGGCGTCATCGATGTCGAAGTGGCGCTCAACGCTTGGGCTTCCGATACCGACGCCGTGCGGATCACCGCGCATAGCGGTGGCAAGGCCATCGCGTCGACCGTCATCCGTGCCAATCGTCGCGCCACGCTGGCGATCCCGAATGCCCGGCTTTGGTCGCCGGAACAGCCTTTCCTCTATGATCTGACCACGGAATTGGTGACGATCCGTGATCCCTATGCGGGCAAGTCGGAACGCGATCGCGTTGCATATGATGCGCGCTTCACGCCCTCAGAGGATCAGAACTATGCCCGGGCGGTGGTGACGGGCGCGCCACGCGACATGGTCGAAGGCTATTTCGCGATGCGCAAGATCTCGGTCGGGCCAGGCCGGGTAGCAGGCCAGCCCGCCTTGTTGCTGAACAACAAACCCTATTTTCAGAACGGTACGCTGGATCAGGGCTGGTGGCCCGACGGCCTGTGGACCCCGCCGTCCGAAGAGGCGATGCGGTATGATCTGGAATGGTTGAAAAAAGCGGGCTTCAACATGGTCCGCAAGCACATCAAGGTCGAGCCCGCACAATATTATCACGATGCGGACCGGCTCGGCATGCTGATCTGGCAGGACATGCCTTCGGGCGGTGGCGAGGACCAGTTCGTCACGGGCGCGAGCAAGGCGCAGGCCGTGATGTCGTCCGATATGATGGCGGAGAACCAGAACGAACTGACGCGCATGATCGGCGGGCTTCGCGCCTTTCCGTCGATCGTGTTGTGGGTCGTCAACAACGAGGGATGGGGGCAGTACGATTCCGCGACCTTGGCGCGCTACGTCAAGGGCATGGATCCCAGCCGCCTGGTCAACGCCGACAGCGGATGGCTGGACGTCGCACCCGATGTCTCCGACGTGTTCGATATCCATACCTATGAGGATGTTCCCAACACCCCGACGCGACAGAGCCGTCGCGCGCTGGTCCTTGGAGAATATGGCGGGATAGGCCTGCCGGTTGCCGCTCACCTCTGGCGGCCGGGCAAGACCAATTGGGGGTATCAGGCGGCCAAAGACGGCGCGGACTACCTCGCCCGGTATCGTCTCAAGATGGAGGGGGTGATCCGCCAGGCGCGCGATCACGGGCTGAGTGCCGCCGTCTACACCCAAACCACCGACGTCGAAGACGAGATCAACGGCCTGCTGACCTTCGACCGCGCGGTAGAAAAGGCATCGCCCGAGGCATTCACGGCGATCGCCGCACCGCTCTGGCGGCAGGAGGAGGGGCGCTGACACAGCCATCCGGTCGTCCTGGGCGCATGCGCGATGCCTGCGGAGTTTCACATAGCAGAACTGGTCAACCAGTCCGACGAAATTGACGACATGCTTCACTTGTCAGGGTGAGATGAACGCCACGGGCTAGAAGCAACGCGTCGGCCGAAAAGCCGCCATCGGTGCCGTGGCATAGAGGGAGGAAACAGGAAATGAGCTTCGTGCATAGAGTGGGATCGGCAGCCCTGCGCCGCCGGATCGTAATCGGTCTCTTGTCGTCGGTCAGCGTCATGGCGGCCATGACCCCGGCGGCGCACGCCCAGCAGGCCCCGGCGGCGGGCCAGGTCCAGGACCCGCTGAGCAACCAGGCCGATTCCGGCGTGACCGGCGACTCCTCCGCGGCCGGCAATGCCCAGGCGACGAGCGACGCGGGGGATATCGTCGTCACCGGCTATCGTCGGTCGATCGAGGAAAGCCTGTCGCAGAAGCGCGAGGCCAACGCCTTTGTCGATGTCATCACGGCCGAAGATGTTGGCAAGTTTCCCGACAAGAACGTCGCGGACTCGCTGCAGCGCGTTCCTGGCGTCATCATCGATCGCGATGGTGGCGAAGGTAGCCGGGTCAGCATTCGCGGCCTCAGCTCCGACCTGACGCTGACCGAACTCAACGGCAATTTCATCGCCTCGGCCGACAGCGGTGACCCGTCGCGCTCGTTCAACTATCTGTTGCTGCCCTCGACGCTGATCGGCAGCGTCGAGGTCTACAAATCCTCCGAGGCGCGGCTCGACGAAGGCGGGGTGGGCGGCGTCATCATCAACCGGACCCGTCGACCTTTCGATCTCAAGCCATGGTCGGGCAATATTTCGGTCGAGGGCACCTACGCCGATGTCACGCGCAAGGTCGAACCCAACGTCTCGGGCCTCGTGTCCTGGCATAACGAGGAGAAGACCTTCGGCCTGCTGCTCGGCACGACCTATCAGGAGCGTACCAATCGCTCGCTGAGCGCGTCGGGCGATTCCTGGCATTGGTGGACGGACGACCGGACGACTCAGCCGGCGACCGACGTGAATGGCAAGCCCTATGCCAATGACGATGCCATAAACTATTGGAACGACGGTCAGAACGGTGGCGTCAGCACGCGCGACGGCAAACGCTATAGCGGCTATTGGGCACCGCAATCGGTCAGTGAGACGATCCTCGACCAGAAGCGCAAGCGGCTGGGCATCCAGGCGACGGCCCAGATGAAGCCGTTCGACAACATGACGATCACGGCCAATTACTTCCGGTTCCAACTCAACGGCGACTATACCAGCAGCACGATCAAGATCCCCGAATGGGGCTATGGCAACTTCTTCACCGGGGGTACGCTGGACCGGAGCGGGACCGTGTTGACCGGCGCGAACTTCCAGGTGCCGGCCGAGGGCACCGGGTGTCGCGTCGCCGGCAATCTTTGCACGATGGAAACGCCGGCGCCGCAGGACACGTTCACGCGGGAAAAGACGGTATCCAACACGTATGACGTGCGCGGCGATTGGTCGCACGACCGGCTGGAGGCCAGCTTCGTTATCGGCAAGACGAAGGCGAAAGGCGGACCGTCCTTCCAATTCTATGCGCAGGCCAAGCCGCGCAATGGCACGGTGAACGGCAACTCGCTGAGTGCGTGGAACTTCACCGACCAATCGATCGCAATGCAGTTCTCGCCCGACATCATCCAGAACATGCTGAACGGCGTGGCGCAGATCGATCTGGGATCGACAGGGTCGGGCTTCACCAACAGCTCGATCTCGCAACGTTACGCCCAGGTCGACGTCACGCGCCACTTCGAGACGTTCATCGACTCGCTGCAATTGGGCGTGAAGTGGCGCGACGGGAGGATCCACCGCGAGACCGGGCGGTTCGAGTGGTATTCGGACGCGGCCAATACGCTGAGGTACCAGGATACACCCGGCGGTGCGCTGGCCTTGCCGGAAATCTTCTTCCCCAATTCGCTCGGCAATATCGCAGGCGGGTTCGAGACGACGGCGTTTCCGGCGATCAACATCGCCAAATATATCGATTATCTGAACCGAACCTATAATGGTCCGGTGCGCGTCGCCGAACCGCAGAACGTCTATGATATCGGCGAGCGGATCTGGGCCGGCTATGCTCAGTTGAACTTCAAGTCCGAC
>CAJYHD010000270.1 GCA_913773715.1 uncultured Sphingobium sp. | reverse complement strand
ACGATGTCGAGCGGCCAGGGCAGGTCGGCGAACGCAGCCTCGACCTCTGCCTGCCCGGCATAGGCGTCCGCCGCATCGGTCTTCATCGGCACGAACCGCGCCTTGGCCGCCGCTCCTTGCAGCAGGGTTTCCCGCACCAGTTTTTCATTGCTGTCGGCATCGTCAGCGGCGACCCAGCGCTCGTCAACCAATGTTACGACGACCTTGCTCCAGTCGAGATCGGCCTCTGCCAACGCCTCGAACACCGGACGGGGTGAGCGACCGCCCGACACCGCGATCGCCGCGACGCCACGCTCGGCGATCGCGTCGGTCATGACGGCGGCCATGCGCGCGGCGATGTCGGCGGCGGCTTCCGCGCCGGTCTGGAAAAGATGTTCGATGGGCATCAGGATACGTCCGTCATGTCTGGTACCGTGCAAATGTCGATCCATTGCGCGCCGGTCAAGGTGGCAAGCCGTTCGGGAGACAGTTCGACCGATGCCGTTCGCGATCCGGCAGCAGGGAAAACAGTCGCGAAATCCTTGAGCGACACATCGCAATAGATGGGCAGCGGCGAGGGCAGTCCGAAGGGGCAGACGCCGCCGACGGGGTGGCCGGTGATCGCCTCCACCTCATGCGCGCCGAGCATTCGAGGCTTTGCTCCGAGTGCGGCCTTGGCTTTGCCGTTCGAGAGCCGCGCATCGCCCCGCGTGCAGACCAGCGCGACTTGATCCCCGACGCGCAGCGACAGCGTCTTGGCGATGCGCGCGGGTTCGACACCCAGCGCTGCGGCGGCTTCGATCACGGTCGCGGTGCTGACGCCTTGGTCGATGATCGAAATATCCGGCGCATGATCCGCGAAGAAAGCGCGGACGCTGGCTTCGCTCATGCACGCTCGCCCAGCTTGCGCTCCCAAGCGAGCGCATGGGCGACGATCTGATCGAGGTCGGCATGGCGCGGCTGCCAGGGCAGGGTGTCGAGGATCGCGCCATTGTCCGAAATCAGCGAAGGGGGATCGCCTGCGCGGCGCGGCGACATCACCCGCTTGATCGGCATGTTGGTAGCGCGATCGACGGCGTCCAGCACCTCCATGACCGAAAAACCCCTGCCATAGCCGCAGTTGAGCAGGTGGCTGCGATCCGGCTCGGCGATCAGCGCCTCAAGGGCCAAAACATGCGCGGCCGCCAGATCGGTGACGTGGATATAGTCGCGCACGCCCGTTCCGTCCGGCGTGTCGAAGTCGGTGCCGAACACCGCCACGCTCTCCCGCTTGCCGAGCGCCGCTTCGACCGCGACCTTGATGAGATGCGTCGCGCCCGCCGTCGACTGGCCGCTGCGCCCCTGCGGGTCGGCGCCCGCGACGTTGAAGTAGCGCAATGCGCAGAAGTTCATCGGATGCGCCGCCGCCACGTCGCGCAGCATATATTCGGTCATCAGCTTCGACATGCCGTAGGGGTTGATCGGCCGCTGCGGCGTATCCTCCCGCACCGCCGCCACATCGGGCGTCCCGTACGTCGCGGCGGTCGAGGAGAAGATGAAGTGTGGCACGCCGACCCGCACTGCGCTTTCGATGAGGTCGCGGGTCTTGGCGCTATTGTTGTGATAATATTTGAGCGGGTTCTCGACCGATTCCGGCACGACGACCGAACCGGCGAAGTGCATGATCGCGCGCACGCCATGATCGCGCAGCGTGGCTTCCACCAGCGGCTGATCGGCAATATCGCCTCGCACCAGCGTCACGTCCTGAGGGACCGCCCAATCGAAGCCGGTGACGAGATTGTCGATGACGACGACGCCATATCCCGCATCTTGCAGCGCCAGTACCGCATGGCTGCCGATATAGCCTGCGCCACCCGTGACCAGAACCGTCGGCTTGTCGATCATAAAGAAAAGGTCTCCCCCGCGTTGACGGGAGAGACCTAGACCAGCTTGGCGCCGATTTACAGGGGATGTTCCAAATCCGTTCGCCCTGAGCTTGTCGAAGGTTTCACTTTCTTTTGAAGGAAGAGGCTTCGATAGGCTCAGCCCGAACGGGCGAGAGGGCGGTTCAGGCTGCGGCCTTCTGCGCTCCCGACTTATAGAAGGTCTCGCCGCTTGCCGCCATTTCGCGTAACTGCGCCGTTGCCCCAAAACGCTCGCCATGCGCGCCTGCCAGCTTGTCGAGCGTGGCGACGACATGGGCGATACCGACCATATCCATGTAGGAGAAGGGGCCGCCAGTATAAGGCGCGAAGCCCCAGCCGAAGATCGCGCCGATGTCGCCATCCTCCGGCGTTTCCAGCACGCCTTCCTCGAAGCAGCGGGCGCATTCGATCAACTGGCGATAGAGCAGCCGTTCCTTGACCGCATCGACGTCTGGTTGGTGCGCGGCCCGAGGAAATTCCTCGCCGATCCCGGCCCACAGATGCTTCTTGCCGCCTTCGGGATAATCGTACCAGCCCTTGCCATTCTTGCGGCCGAGCCGACCGAGGTCCACCATGCGCGTCATAATGTCGTCGGACTTCTGCGGAACATAGGCGTCGCCCAGCTCCTTCTTCGCCGCGATCATGACCTTGTGACCAAGTTCGATCGACACTTCGTCGCTGACGGCAAGGGGGCCGACCGGCATGCCGAGCTGCTTGCCTGCATTTTCGACCAGCGCCGGGTTGATGCCCTCTCCGACGAGTTCCGCACCTTCCTGCACATAGGTGCCGAAGCAGCGTGAAGTATAGAATCCGCGCGAATCGTTGACGACGATCGGCGTTTTCTTGATTTGCGCCACGAAATCGAGCGCCTTGGCGATGGCGGCCGGGCCGGTTTCCTTGCCCAGAATGATTTCCACCAGCGGCATCTTTTCGACCGGCGAGAAGAAGTGGACGCCGATGAAGTTGGCGGGCTTGCTCCACGCCTGCGCCAGTTTGGTAATGGGCAGGGTCGAT
>CAJYHD010000269.1 GCA_913773715.1 uncultured Sphingobium sp. | reverse complement strand
ACAATAGCGAGGAGAGCAAGCTCAAGCGGCAGGTGGCGCAGGCGACCAAGATGCAGGCAATCGGTCAGCTGGCGGGCGGCGTAGCGCACGACTTCAACAATATCCTGACCGCGATCATCGGCCATTGCGACCTGATGCTGATGCGCCATACGCCCGGCGACAGCGACTACGACGATATTCAGCAGGTCAAGTCCAACTCCAACCGCGCCGCTGGCCTGACTCGCCAGTTGCTCGCCTTCTCGCGTCAGCAGACATTGCGTCCGCAAATCCTGCAATTGCCCGACATCATCTCGGACGTCTCGAACCTGCTGAAGCGCCTGCTTGGCGAAAGCGTTCGACTGGAAGTCACCCATGGCCGCAATCTGGGCGCGGTACGCGCCGACCCCGGCCAGATGGAGCAGGTGATCGTCAACCTCGCGGTCAACGCCCGCGACGCCATGCCCGAGGGCGGCACGCTCAACATACAGACCTATGCCGTCCCCGCCGCCAAGGTGCGCGAGATGCGCAGCCAGATCATGCCAGCGGGCGACTATACGGCATTGCGCGTTTCTGACACCGGTCTCGGCATCCCACCCGATATCCTTGCGAAGATTTTCGAGCCTTTCTTCACCACCAAGGAACTGGGCAAGGGCACCGGCCTGGGTCTGTCGACCGTCTATGGCATCGTCAAGCAATCGGGCGGCTATATCTTCGCCGAATCAGAACTGGGGCGCGGCGCCAGCTTCGTCATCTATCTCCCGGTCCATGCAGGCGCGGTCGAGCATCCCGCGCCCGCCAAAACGCCTGCGCGCAAGAGCGAAACATGGGGAACCGGAACCGTCCTGCTGGTCGAGGACGAAGATATGGTCCGGGCCGTAGCCCAGCGGGCTTTGACGCGGCAGGGCTACAAGGTTCTGACCGCCAATGACGGCGAGCAGGGGCTGGAGGTGCTGGCGAGCGGGGAGCCGATCGACCTGCTCATTTCCGACGTCGTGATGCCCAACATGGACGGCCCGGCCATGGTGGCGAAGGCGCGCGCGCGCTTCCCGGACCTTCCTGTCCTCTTCATGTCGGGCTATGCCGAAGAGCAGCTGCGCAAGTCGATCGACATCGCCAACGTTGCCTTTTTGCCCAAACCCTTCTCGGTCAGCCAGTTGGCCGACGCGGCGAGCGACGCGCTTGCTATGAAACCGGCAGCGGAATGATTGAACTTCTTTGCGACTGGTCGATTATGATCGCAAAGCGTAAGCGTTGCGGAACCGCAACGCATCATCGGTAAGGGGCGCAGCAAGCATGGCCGACGGCAAATCCATCCTGATCGTGGAAGATGAAGCGATGATCGGAATGATGCTGGAGGATTATCTCGACGCCCTGGGCTATCGACTGCACGCCATCGCAACTACCGTTGACGAGGCGAACGCGCATGTGCGCGATGGCGGATTCGACGCGGCCCTGCTCGACTGCAATCTTCAGGGTGAGAAGAGCTGGCCCGTCGCGGATTTGCTGGCGGAACGCGGCGTGCCCTTCATCTTCTCCACCGGTGGCATGGCGGACGACCTGCCGACCAGCCATTCGGATCGTCCGACGCTGGCAAAACCCTTCACGATCGGGGCTGTCGAAAGGGCGCTCGGCAAGGTTTTGACAGCCGAATAGGAAATTCCCGTTCCCCTCTTGTTCGCATAGAACAAATAGGATACATCATCGCCAAGGCTCGGATGGACCGGGCAATCCGCTTGAAGGATATGGCCGATGACTGCAATGCTCTCACTCATCGATTCCAAGAAGACGGGGACCATGGACAGACAGAAAGCATTGGACGCGGCGCTCGCGCAGATCGACCGCGCCTTCGGCAAGGGCAGCGCGATGAAGCTGGGCAGCCGCGAGAAGATCGAGATCGAATCGATCTCGACCGGATCGCTCGGTCTCGATATCGCGCTCGGCATCGGCGGCTTGCCCAAGGGCCGAATCATCGAAATCTACGGCCCGGAAAGCTCGGGCAAGACGACGCTCACCCTGCACGCCATCGCCGAAGCGCAAAAGGCGGGCGGGACGGCGGCGTTCGTTGACGCCGAACATGCGCTCGACCCGGCCTATGCCAAGAAGCTGGGCGTTGATATCGATGAACTGATCGTGTCCCAGCCCGATACGGGCGAGCAGGCGCTGGAGATCGTCGATACGCTGGTGCGCTCTAATGCGATCGACGTGCTGGTGGTCGATTCGGTCGCCGCGCTCGTGCCGCGTGCGGAAATCGAGGGCGAAATGGGCGACAGCCATGTCGGCCTTCAGGCCCGCCTCATGTCCCAGGCGTTGCGCAAGCTCACCGGTTCGATCTCACGCTCCAAGTGCATGGTGATCTTCATCAACCAAGTGCGCATGAAGATCGGTGTGATGTACGGTAACCCCGAAACCACGACCGGCGGCAATGCGCTCAAATTCTACGCCTCGGTGCGTCTCGACATCCGTCGCACCGGCCAGATCAAGGATCGCGACGATATCGTCGGCAACGCAACCCGCGTGAAGGTGGTGAAGAACAAGGTCGCGCCGCCGTTCAAGCAGGTCGAGTTCGACATCATGTATGGCGAGGGCATCTCCAAGATCGGCGAACTGCTCGATATCGGCGTCAAGGCCGGGCTGGTCGAAAAGTCGGGCGCCTGGTTCTCCTATGACTCGATCCGCATCGGACAGGGGCGTGAAAATGCCAAGACCTACCTGCGCGAACATCCCGAATTGGCCGAGCGCCTCGAACGCGCGATCCGCGGCAAGACCGAGGAAGTGGCCGAAGCCATGATTGGCGGACCCGAAGCGGAGGATGATGGCGAATAAGCGCTGACTAAGGTCCTGCTGGCCGGATCAGTCCGCAGGACAAGCGCTGCTCGACCATCTATTCGTTTCAAGCACTGAAAAGGCCCGTTCCATACCGGAGCGGGCCTTTTACGTTTTGCGGGTCTAGCATCAGCGGCCTGCTAAGCCGACTGAGGGTAACTTGAAAAGCCAAGACCGCCAACAAAGCCATGTTATACCGGACTCGATCCGGGATCCCGCTTCTTCCCTTTTCACCGACACTGCATCGGCAAACTCTGAGCAAAACTGCGGCGCAAATAGGCGACTATTATCGATTTCGGTGTCCATCTTGTTGTCGCTGATCGTCGTCGCCCTTGAATTTTCCGGCAGAGTGGGCACATGAAGATCATGGCTATATCCTTCGATCCGGCCGACCTGCCGACCGGTCTGTTGATCCGCCTTTCGCCTCTTGTGGAGCGGGTGCTGGCGCCTAACCCGTCCCCCTTCACCTACACAGGTACGCAGACTTACCTGGTCGGTACAAGCGACCTTGCCGTGATTGACCCTGGGCCGGATGACGCCAGCCATCTCGCCGCGCTCGAGGTTGCGATTGCCGGACGGCCTGTCGTTGCAATCCTCTGCACCCACACCCATCGTGATCACAGCCCTGCCGCCCGCCCGTTGAGCGCCTATACTAGTGCGCCCATCATAGGCTGCGCACCGCTAACCCTCGATGATGACGGCCCGCGTGCCGACGCTGCTTTCGATGCCGCCTACCGCCCCGATCGCGTCCTTCACGACGGCGAGACGGTTGCGGGCGAGGGCTGGACTCTGGACGCGATCGCAACGCCGGGCCACACCTCCAACCATCTTTGCTTCGCCCTTCGCGAAGAAGCCGCGCTCTTTACCGGCGACCATGTCATGGGGTGGTCGACCAGCGTCATTTCGCCACCGGATGGCGACATGACCGACTATATGCGTTCGATGCAGCGGCTCGCCGATCGCGAGGACTCCATCTATTATCCGGCCCACGGCGACCCCGTACAAAATCCTCAGCGCCTCGTTCGCGGCATGATGGGTCATCGCAAGCAGCGCGAAGGCCAAATCCTTCGCTTCCTTGAACGCAACGGGCGAAGTGCGATCCCCGACATGGTGGCCGAAATGTACAAGGGGATCGATCCCAAGCTCCATGGCGCGGCGGGTCGCTCGGTCCTCGCGCACCTTATCGACCTCGACGGACGCGGAATCGCGGCGCCCGCAGCGGACGGACAATGGCATCTGACGTGAAGCGCTATGCCGGGCCGGTTGCGGCGGTACTGGCGATCCTGCTCGTCGGCGGCGCGATGTTCGTTGGCTGGCAACGCTATGATCGCGATTATGTAGTCGCGGTCGAGGACGACGGGTCGGCCGTGACCAAGGTTATCGCTGAGCGTCTTTCCGGCACGAGCAGCCTCAAAGTGTCCGAACTGTCCGGCACGATCCAGAGCACGGCGCAGGATGTGCGCGGCTTCGGCTTCCTGAAGTCGGATCAGGTTGTGAAGATGCCCTTCTCGGTCGATTATTTCGTGGACCTTTCCGATCTGTCCGCGTCCGACCTCGAATGGAATCCGACGAGCAAGACGCTGATCGTCAACGCGCCGGACGTGAAGCCTGGCAAGCC
>CAJYHD010000268.1 GCA_913773715.1 uncultured Sphingobium sp. | reverse complement strand
CAACAATCTGGAGTATTGAGGGCCATGGCCGTCACGCGCACCTTTTCGATCATCAAGCCCGATGCGACCCGTCGCAACCTGACCGGCGCGGTCACCCGGATGCTGGAGGAAGCGGGCCTGCGCGTCGTCGCTTCCAAGCGCATCCGCATGAGCCGCGAACAGGCCGAGGGCTTCTATGCCGTGCACAAGGAGCGCCCCTTCTTCGCCGACCTCGTCGCCTTCATGATCTCCGGCCCGGTCGTCGTCCAGGTGCTGGAAGGCGAGGACGCCGTGAAGCGTAACCGTGACATCATGGGCGCGACCAACCCCGCCAATGCCGACGCCGGCACGATCCGCAAGGAACTGGCCGAATCGATCGAAGCCAATTCGGTACATGGTTCGGACAGCGAGGAAAATGCCGCGACCGAGATCGCCTACTTCTTCAAGCCGGACGAAATCGTCGGCTGATTTTTCGCTGCGGCGATGAGGATAGAGGGTCGGTGGTGTGAGCCACGGACCCTTTTTCTTTTGTGCTCATCACCTCAACACTCACGTCATTCCCGCGAAAGCGGGAATCCAGCTGATGCTGTTTGATACGGAGCCGCCGGGAGGTGAATTCCCGCCTGCGCGGGAATGACGATGAGGTATGTAGCGAGTTGGAGCGATGGCGGGCGCTTAGAGCTTGCCATATTTCGCTTCGAAGCCTGCGGTGTCGCCAGTGGCCAGATATTTCGCCTGATCGACCCACTGGTCGCGGATGGGGCGGCCCTTGAAATTGCCAAGCCTGGCGTCGATCGTGGCGATGTCGGCGTCGGTCCAGGCGGCGATCTGGGCGAAGCGGGTGACGCCCAGGTCGATCAGCAAGGTCTTGAGCTTGGGGCCGACGCCCTTGAGCTTCAGCAGGTCGTCCGCGTCGCTCGATGCGGCGGGCGCTGCCGGGGCCGAGGGTTCCGCCGCGATCGTCTGCGGCGCGACCTCTGGTATGGCGGCCTCTTCCGGCTCTGCCGTCGCGACCGAGGGGCTGACGACGGGGATGTCCACCGGCGGCGACGCGGGCGTTAGCGCGCTGTCGAAGGGGGCAGCGGTTTCGACCGGCTGAATGACCGGGCGGCTGCTTTCATGCGGCTCGACGGCTTCCGCCGCGTCGCCCCTGTTGCGCCCCGACAGCAGGAAGACGAGGCCGATGACGATAAGCAGGCCGACCAGCAGCCACAGCCCATAGTCCATGAAAAATTCCTGCATCGCCTTCTCCCGCCTGTGATCTTTGCCCTATGTAGGGGTGGTTTCGGGGCGACCGCAAGATGTCAGTTTGTTTCGCGCGCGACTTCGCGCCAACCGATATCCCTGCGGCAGAAGCCGGTGGGGAAGTTGATCGCATCGACGGCGGCATAGGCGGCCTGCTGCGCGGTGCCGACGCTGTCGCCCGTCGCGGTGACGTTCAGTACGCGCCCACCATTGGCGACGAGCGCGCCGTCCTTGAGCGCTGTGCCTGCATGGAAGACCTTGGCTCCGGTTGCTTCCGCCGCCGCGATGCCGTCGATCGAACCGCCCTTTTCGGGTGTGCCGGGATAGCCGTTTGCGGCCATGACGATGGTGAGCGCGGTGCGATCGGCGAGTTGGACCGGGCCCTCATCGGCGAGCCGTCCCTCCGCCACCGCCAGCAGCAGATCGACCAGATCGCCGTCGAAGCGCATCATCAGCACCTGACATTCGGGGTCGCCGAAACGGGCATTATATTCTATCAGCTTCGGCCCCTCGTCGGTCAGCATCAGGCCCGCATAGAGGACGCCGGAATAGGGCGAGCCTTCCGCCGCCAGCGTTTCCACCGTGGGGCGGATGATGCGGTCGATGACCTGCGCTTCCAGTTCGGGCGTCAGCACGCGCGCGGGGCTGTAGGCACCCATGCCGCCGGTATTGGGACCGGTGTCGCCGTCGCCAACGCGCTTGTGATCCTGCGCCGAGCCGAAGGGCAGGATAGCGCTGCCGTCCGTCAGGGCAAAGAAGCTGGCTTCCTCGCCGGTCATGAACTCTTCGAGGACGACTTCCGCGCCTGCCGTGCCGAACGCGCCGGAGAACATGTCTTCGATGGCGGCGACGGCTTCGTCACGGGTTTCGGCGATGATGACGCCCTTGCCTGCTGCCAAACCGTCAGCCTTGATGACGACGGGAAGCGCGAAATCTTCGAGCGCGGCAATCGCGCCATCCTTGCTTCGCACCCGTTCATAGGCGGCAGTGGGGATGCCGGCGCGCTTGCAGAGATCCTTGGTAAAGCCTTTCGACCCTTCCAGTTGCGCGGCCTTCTTGCCGGGGCCGAAGACGGGGAAGCCCTTGACCCGCAGATTGTCGGCAAGGCCATCGACCAGCGGTGCCTCGGGACCGATGACGATCAGGCCGGTGCTCTGACGCAGGCAGAAATCGACCACGGCGCGATGATCGGTCGCATCGAGGTCGACCATCGTGGCATGCTCGGCTATGCCGGGGTTGCCCGGCGCGGCGTAGAGCGTATCGAGCCGGGGCGATTGCGCCAGCTTCCACGCGAGCGCATGTTCGCGGCCGCCGCCGCCCAGCAGAAGGATGTTCATGTCGCCCATGTCCCCGGAAATTGATGGTTATGACAGTTCGGGCCGCCTGTTAGCGGAGGATCGCGCGGGGGACAACGCGCCGCCGCTCAGCGTCAGCGAATTGTCGGCATCGCTGAAGCGCACGGTCGAGGATCGCTTCGGCCATGTGCGCCTTCGCGGCGAAATTTCGGGGTTCAAGCGGGCGGCGTCCGGGCATCTCTATCTGTGTCTGAAGGACGACAATGCCGTCATCGACGGGGTGATGTGGAAGGGCGGCGCGCAGCGGCTCGCCTTTGCCGCGCAGGACGGGGTGGAGGTGATCGCGACCGGCAAGCTCACCACCTATCCGGGGCGGTCGAAATATCAGATCGTCATCGACCGCATGGAACTGGCGGGCGAGGGCGAATTGATGGCGCTGCTCGAAAAGCTGAAGGCGAAGCTGTCGGCGGAGGGGCTTTTCGCGCCGGAGCGCAAGCGGGCGCTGCCGTTCCTGCCGCGCACGATCGGCGTGGTGACGTCGCCCACCGGCGCTGTGATCCGCGACATCCTGCATCGCCTGGCCGATCGCTGCCCGACCGACGTGCTGCTGTGGCCCGTGCTGGTGCAGGGGCAGGGCGCGGCGGAACAGGTGGCGCGCGCGGTGCGCGGCTTTTCCGCGATGCAGCCGGGCGGGCCGGTGCCGCGTCCCGACCTCGTGATCGTGGCGCGCGGCGGCGGGTCGATCGAGGATCTGTGGAGCTTCAACGAGGAGATCGTCGTCCGCGCCGTCGCCGAATGCAGCATCCCGATCATCTCGGCGGTGGGGCATGAAACGGACACGACGCTGTGCGACTATGCCGCCGACCGCCGCGCGCCGACACCGACCGCTGCGGCTGAAATGGCGGTGCCGGTGCGGGCGGAGTTGCTGGCGAGCCTCGCCGAAATGGGGCTGCGCTCCGGACGCGCGGTGCGGCGCGGGGCGGGGCAGGCGCGCGAGCGGCTGGAGATGCAGGCGCGATTGATGCCGACGCCCGACATGCTGCTCAGCCCGCAGCGGCAGCGGCTGGACGATGTGTCGGCGCGGCTCAATCGCGGCCTCAGCCACCGGCTGGTCGAGGCGCGGGCGCATCTCAATCAGGCGGGCGGCGCGCTGCGGCCCGGCCTGCTCAACCAATATCTGTCTCGAGCGCGCGAGCGGCTCGATCGGATGCGGTTGCGGCCCGACTATCTGGCGCGCGTCCATGCCGACCGGGCTATGGCGTTCGATCGCCTGTCGCGCCACTTCGCCTCGCTTGATCCCGATCTGCCGCTTGCACGCGGTTATGCGCGGGTGATGGCGGGCGCGCATCTGGTCCAGTCGGTCGCGGCGGCGCAGGCTGCGGGCGCGGTGATGCTGCATTTCAAGGATGGCACGGTGGATGCTGCCGTGGGCGGGGCGACGGCTCCGGCTGCGTCATCCTCGCCGCCCCGGCCTGCTCGCAAGCCGAGGGCCGACGAGGCCGTGCAGCAGCAGGATCTGTTTTCTTGACAGGATGCGAAGAGAGGTCAAACCCCATTCTGATGTCGAACAGGGACCGGATCGCCCGGCTCCATTATCTCCCCTTCACCTTCCGCGTGTTGCAGGCGGGCGACCATGTGTTGTGCGCCGTCACTGGGCAGAAGATCGCGCTGGAGGATTTGCGCTACTGGAGCATCGCGCGGCAGGAACCCTATGCCAACGCCGAAGCGTCGACCAGGGCGGAACTGGGATGAGGCTGCGGATTGCCGCTGTAGTGGCGATGTTGGCGCTGACGGCGGCTGCGCCTGTGCGCGACGCCGATTTCGCGCTGGCGGGGCCATTCATTCAAGGCGGCGCGGCGAGCGGGACCGTGCCGGCCGGGACAGCGACGCTGACGCTCGATGGGCAGGCGGTGGAGATCGATGCCGATGGCCGCTTCCTCATCGCTTTCGACCGCGATGCGCCGCCTGCCGCGACGTTGGTCGCGACGCTTGCCGACGGGCGCGTGATCGAGAAGCCGATCGTCGTGACTCCTCGCGAATGGCGGATCGAGCGCGTGGATACGCCGTTGCGCCCGGTGAAGAGCAGCGAGGCTTTCCTGGCGCTGCGCAAGCCCGAACTGGAGGCGATCGCCGCCGCGCGCCTCGTCAAGACCGATGCGCAAGGATGGAAGCAGCGCTTCATCTGGCCGCGCACCGGGCGGATTTCGGGGCTGTTCGGTTCGCAGCGCATCTATCAGGGGCAGCCGGGCGCCTATCATGGCGGGGTCGATGTCGCCGCCGCGACGGGCGAGCCGGTGATCGCGCCCGCCGCTGGCGTCGTGATCCTCGCCGCGTCGGACAAGCCCTATACGCTCGAAGGCCATCTGCTGATGATCGACCACGGCCACGGCCTCAACAGCGCGTTCCTGCACTTGTCGCGGATCGACGTGAAGGTCGGCGACCATGTGGCCCAAGGGCAACGCATCGGCGCGGTCGGCGCGACGGGCCGCGCGACTGGGCCGCACCTCCACTGGGGCATGAAATGGAACGACGCCCGCATCGACCCGCTGTTGATCGCGGGACCGATGGCGGCGGGCGGGTAGCGGGTTAGCCGACCCGTTTCATGCGGACGGCACGGCCCCCTTCCACCTTGCCCATGAAACTGCCTATCGCCGCTCGACGTATTTCGATCGACAATCCTGCCTTGGGATCGCGTCCCGAGACGGCCTCTGTCGTCGCCCATTGGGCTCCATCATCCAGCGCGATCTGCCATTTGCCATAGCCCAGGCTGCGCACAGATGTGATCTTTGCCTGAATATGATTGAAGCCCTCTTCCTCCTTGCGCTCATCCTGATCTTCCGGACCACCCAGAAAGGGCAATTTGGGGAAGGAAAAGCCGAACAGGGTCTTGCGGGTTTTCTTGAGTTCGCCCTTGTCAAGGACCACGACCTCGTCTCGTTGGGCGGCGGCATCCATGGCAGCGACCTGACGGTCGAAACACGCCAGCCGTTGCGGACCATCTGAGATCGAACGGCATTCAAGAAGCGAATCAAATATTTGGGGCCTGGGCTGCTGCCTGCTCGCCGCGTGGCCCGCGCTTGGCAGGCACGCGGATATCGCCAGAATCCAGAGGCTTCCATCCTTCATGCTCGCAACTCCATGCCTTATCCTGTCGAGCGAGTTAAGATGCCGTGAGAGTTCGCGACGTCAATATCGCAGGCGTGCCCTCAAATCGATCGGATGACGAAAGAATGCGTTATAATCTGTGGCGCATATCGTATCTTTCATGTCACTTGGTGCGACGTGAGAGACATTTAATTTTATTGATCGCTGATTTCACGGCGTTTTCTCCCTTGTTGCATTTTTGATACAGCGCTGATCAAAAGCGCCGGTCGGATTTTTCCAACGCTTTACAGCAGCCGTCGCCCCTTGCAATTTCACGCTATCCAGACGGGGGGATTGCTGTCGGGCTTTTCGTTCCCTCGTGTGAGACAATGAATGGCGGGTAACCGCCGACCTCCAGAGCAAGGGACTGGACAGTGAAGACTTTTTCTAAAATGGCACTGCTGCGTGCCAGCGCGGCCCCGGCGATCCTGGGCGCGTCGCTGATCGCCACGGCTGCGATCGCGCAGGACGCGCCGCAAGCTGCCGATGCGGGCGATAATGACACTATCGTGGTGACGGGTTCGCGTATCGCTCGGCCAGAAGTCGAGCAAGCTAGCCCTATTTCCGTGGTGCGTTCCGAGGAGTTCACACTTCGCGGCCAGACGAACGTTGAAAATGTTCTCAACAGCATGCCGCAGGTAACCGGTTCGACCAGTGGCACGGATAATAATCCGGGCGGCGGTATTGCGACGGTCAACCTGCGCAACCTGGGGACCCAGCGCACGCTGGTCCTCGTGGATGGTCGCCGATACATGTCCTATGACACGAACCAGGTTGTCGATCTCAACACCATTCCTTCCGCCCTCATCGAACGTGTCGATGTCGTGACTGGTGGTCGCTCGGCAGTGTATGGTTCTGACGCTATCGCTGGTGTCGTCAATTTTGTCCTGAAGCAGAATTTCGAAGGGATCGAACTGAATTCGACCTATGGTCTGACGGATCGCGGCGACGGGCAATATTGGGACGTCAATGGCACGATCGGTGCGAACTTCGATGACGGTCGTGGTAACGTGGTCACGCACGTCGGTTATTATGATCGTAAGTCGGTCTATGCCGGCGCGCGCGGCTTTTCTAGCAGAGCCTTGCAGATCGGTCGTAACCCCGATGGTACGCCGTTCAGCTTCTTTGGTGGTTCCGGGTCAGTCCCGCAAGGTCGCGTGACTCTTCCTAATGGTAATGGCGTTGATTTTGCTCCCGATGGTACGATTTCGCCTTATGTCAGTGCTACCGATGCATACAACTATGCTCCGGTAAACTTTCTGCAGGTTCCGCAGAAGCGCTTCATCATCTCGACCATGGCGCGCTATGAAATCTCGGATGCATTCCAGCCTTATTTGCAAGGCACTTTCGTCAACAATCGGGTGACTGGTGAACTGGCGCCTACGCCAATCGGCAACAGCACGCCGATCGGTACCGGCGCTGACGTTCGCGGTCTTGGTCCAATCCGGCTGCAAGTCAACTCGCCCTTCTTTGCGCCTTCGACTCAAGCAGCTTTCCGTGCACTGGATACCGATGGCGACGGGTACATCACTACCTCGAACTATGGCTTCCGCACAGCCGGGATCGGGCCTCGTACCCAGAACGACGAGCGTAACGCTTTTCGTATCGTCACGGGTATGAAAGGAGATATCGGTGGCGACTGGAGCTATGACGGCTACTACATGTTCGCCCGCACAAAAAACACCCAGCGGCAGACTGGCAACGTCAATCTTGCCAACTTCCTTGGCTCGATCACTACCGCGTTCCAGAACGGCGTTGATGCCAACGGCGCTCCTATCTTGAGCGGTAATCCGTTTCCAGGCGTGCCCGGGGGCGGAACCTTGGTCTGTGCTAACGGTGTGGCTTCGTGCGTGCCTTCGAATTTGTTCGGTCTAGGCAATTTGAGTGCTCAATCAGCTAGCTACCTGGCTCTGGGCGCGACGAACGTCGAGGAATACACTACTCAGGTTGCCAGTTTCGCTCTTACCAACAGCAATTTGTTCGATCTCGGCGCTGGTGGCATCGGTATCGCGCTGGGTGCAGAATGGCGCAAGGAAAGCGGTAGGACCGATCCTGACCAGAATCTGGCGTCGGGGAATGTGGCGGGGTTCAACCCCACTGCGCCGACACAAGGTTCATACAGCGTGACCGAATTCTTCGGCGAAGTAAACGTGCCGTTGTTGGCCGACAAGGCTTTTGTCAATCGGCTCGAATTGAACGGAGCTGCGCGCTATTCGAAATATTCGAACGCTGTTGGCAATGTCTTTACATGGTCGGCAGGTGGTCTGTATGAGCCCGTCGCAGGCTTGGGCTTCCGTGGCCAATATCAGAAAGCCATTCGCGGTCCGAGCGTCAGCGAACTGTATCTCGGTCAGACGGTCAGCTTTGATGGCGCGGAAGATCCTTGCGGTGAAGCCGCCGCAACGGTGGCTGGTACTTTGCAGACGGCTTGTCTGGCTGGTGGTGTACCGGCATCCCAACTGGGCAGTTCTAACCTGACTAATTCCGACCTTGTGAACCCGCCGACCTCGATTTTGGGTAATCCCAATCTGCGCGAGGAGAAGTCGACCACCTGGACGGTTGGTGGCGTTCTGACGCCTCGTGGCCTGCCCGGCCTCTCGGCAACTGTTGATTATTACAACATCAAGATCGATGGCTACATCTCACGCCTCGGCCAGAGTAACTTATTCCAGGCCTGCTATGTACAGGGTCTCAGCCAATACTGTGATGCGTTCACGCGGAACAGCCAGGGCCAAGTCGAGACGATCGTGGATACGAGCCTAAATTCCGGTGGTTTGAAGACCAACGGTATCGACGTCGGCTTGTCGTACAGCTTCCCGATCGGTGAAGACAGCAAGCTTGCGCTGAGCTTCAACGGGTCGCGTCTGTTGAAATATGACTTCACACCGATCGTTGGTATTCCGCTCGTTAACAAGTGTGCGGGACGCTTTGGTAACAGTTGCGGTCAGCCCACGCCGAAGTGGAAGCATTCGGCTCGCGCGACCTACTTGAACGGACCGTTCACCTTCTCGACGGCTTGGCGCTATCTGGGCTCAGCACGGGATGATAATGATGACGTCGACTTCTTCTATGAAAAGTTCAAGGCACAGAGCTATATCGACTTTGCGGTTGCGTTCGAAGCCAGCGACAACTTTACCTTGACTGGCGGCGTGAACAACGCGTTCGATAAGAAGCCTCCGCTTGCGGCATCCGCGCAGCAGGGTGGCAATGGCGAACAGTCGAATACCTATCCTAACGTGTATGACGTGCTGGGTCGTTCCTTCTTCGTGACCGGTAAGCTCCGCTTCTGATCATCAAGAAACGAAGTGTAAGAAAAGGGCCGGAGCGATGCTTCGGCCCTTATTCTTTATCAACCCACCACCGCCAACTTGAGCGCCCCGTCGCCGTCCTCGACGCGCACCGTTGATCCGTCGGGGACTTCGCCGCGCAGGATCAGGTCGGCGAGGGGGTCTTGCAGGTAGCGCTGGACGGCGCGCTTTAGCGGCCGTGCGCCATAGACCGGGTCGTAGCCGACACGGCCCAGCCAGGCGCGGGCGCCGTCGGTCAGATCGAGCGTGACCTTGCGATCGCGCAGCAGCTTGCCGACGCGGCCGACCTGGATGTCCACGATCGGCGCCATGTGGCTTGCGCCGAGGCGATGGAACAGGATGACCTCGTCCAGCCGATTGAGGAATTCCGGGCGGAAGTGGCTGCGGACGACGTCCATCACCTGTTCCTCGACCTTCTCGACCGGATCATCGTCGCCCAGTGCGGCGATATACTGGCTGCCGAGGTTCGACGTCAGCACAATGATCGTGTTGGTGAAATCGACCGTGCGGCCCTGTCCATCGGTCAGGCGACCATCGTCCAGCACCTGGAGCAGGATGTTGAACACGTCGCCATGTGCCT
>CAJYHD010000267.1 GCA_913773715.1 uncultured Sphingobium sp. | reverse complement strand
GCTCGGTTGTCGATCGCATCATCGTCGTCGACGGTCGCATCGACGTGCCGCGCGTTCAGGCGCAGCGTAAGCCAGTCGGCCGCCTCATGCCCGATATCCAGCGACGCTCGCGAACGATGGGCCGCTGTCCGCGACCAGGGTTCGGCAAGAAAACGGTCCCTCGGCAGGGTGATGCGATTGTCGGCCCCGACGACCAGGCCACGTTCGAAAGGGCCGCGCTGGCTGGCGTGATCCAAGTCGAGCCTGACAACGGTCGCCGCGCCCGGCGTCCAGCGGGCGGAGACCGCGGCGAACTGGCGGGTGGAATCGACCGTTTCGCCACCACGGAACCCGTCGAGCCGCTGCGCCGCGCCGGTGAGGCGCACGGCAACCCTGTCGGTGACGGCGCCGCTGGCCGTGGCGGAGGCTCGGGCGAAGCCGAAGCTGCCGCCCTGCAACTCGATTTCGGCGGTGGGGCTATGGCTGGGCTGGCGGGTCGATATGTTGATGACGCCACCAGGATCGCCCTGGCCGTACATCACCGACGCCGGGCCTTTCAGCACCTCGACCGATTGTACGTTGGCCAAGTCGAGAAACACCTCTGACCGGTCCGACACACGGTTCAGCAGCACGCCGTCTATCGCGTAACGGGGCGTGGCGAATCCACGGATCTGGAAGATTTCGCCACGATTGCCCGCGATGCTCGCCGGCTGCACACTCGACACGTTGCTCAGCACGTCGCTGAGGCGGATGCTGTTCTGATCCTCGATCACGCTGCGCGGCACGATCTGGATCGATTGCGGTATGTCCTTCATGGGCGTGGCGGTGCGCGTCGCCGTATCCGTCTCGTCATCGACCTCGGCCAGCCGCTCTCCCGTGATGACGATCTCGCGCTGGCCCTGTTCGGGATCACCCGCCTCCGCCGCGATGGGCGAGGAAATGAGCAGGCACGGCGAAGCCATGCCGGAAAGCCAGCGGATCATGAAGGACTCCGTTCAGAAGCAGGTGACGAAATGATATTGCGAACTGTTAGCTAAACAAAGCCGGACATTCAATCTTCGAAAGGCTCTGAAGGCCGGTTTGTCTGGCCATCCTCCCGTACCGGAGCGACGGGTTTGCCTCCGTCACGGCAAAATACGGTGTGTTCAAAGCATCATGGGCAAGGCCCATCCGGGCCGGCAGGCCTTTCTCCATGCGCGATGCTGCGATGGTAATCAGGGTGCAGCACGGCATCGCGCTGGGCATTGGAGACGCGCTCTGGTGGTCCTTGGGGGCATACCCCATCCCTGTGCCGGCCCCGGTCTGCCTTCTGCCGCTCACCGGCTATGGGCCGTGCGCTGCGACGGACCGCAGGCGTTCCGTGACGCACCGGGCCGCCGTTGCGGGACCGGACCATGTGCCAGTGTGAAGGTCGAGAATCGCGGTGTCGGGGAACGCTCGGCTGCGTGTCATGCCGATAAACCCGTCGCCAGGTCTGGCAGGCGAATGACGCAAATTAAGGTGTCGTGGGACCATTCCACCCCATCGAACCCAGCCGCGCTGTTTGTTGACCGTCCTGTCAAACCGCTGTTTTACGCAAGTTTTTGACGGTTGAGTGATGGTGCCCCACAGGAGACAAAACTGGGCACTCAGATCATTGGAAAATTTCGATCAGTCGCCGGTGATAGAGATGGACGAGGCCATGATCACGCTGTTTTAAAACTCCAGCCGGCGCTTAGTCCCTCGCGTCGCGCAACGCTTCCAACTCGGCCAGTTTGACGGGATCGTCAACTGCCAGTGCCTCTTCAAGATACAAGCTGTGGGCGATGTTGCGCACCACCTCCTGCGCTTCGCCACTGTATCCCTCCGCTATAATCGGAAACGCATCCACCAGCTCGCGAAGAAATCCTTTGTCCATCTCCTCGAGATGATCGGCGAGAGATTCAGTCATCTTCACGGCAGTGCCCAGATTGAGTTCCTCCTCGTCAGTCAACGTCAGGAACACGTAATACTCCGCGATCAAGCTCGCAACCTGCATAGCAATCATGGTTTGACTACCTTCACGCGGATATTGGTGACTTTCATCTTCTTGAACAGCTTCAGTGCCTTGGATTTTTGAGTAGGAGTAGGGACCTCCCATGTACCGATCAGGCGATGTTCTGCCAGCACCTCCGATTGTCGCAAGAGCTGGGCTCGGGCGTGGGGAGCATCGACCACCTTCCATTTCCGGTCGATCACGTAATCGCCCTGAATGCCGTCGAACTTGACTGGCCGCTTCGAACCGTCCGCCATAGTTCGCATCAACGTCGGCGCCCGACCGGGCTGGGCACCCGTCGCAGCGTCGTTGTAAGCCTTCCAGGGCTTTTGCGACTTGGTCGTCTCCGTTACCCAACCGATCTGCGGCGGATCATAGGTCGTGCGCGGCCTCGCCATGCGAAGTCGGCGCAATGCGGCCGCCTTCGAGAGTGCCGCCCCCGGCGCCGCTGCCAGTGCAACGTTCCCGGCAACTGTCCCCGTGACACGACCGATATCCCGCGCCGACGCGTTGGCGACGGCGCTTGCCGCACGCGAAGCCTGGATACGGGCGGGCGTATCCTCGGCAGCGATCGCAGCATCGATCATACCCGCGATACCGCGACCGGCGTTGCGAACGGTGGTCACCGGATTCGTCGTCAGCGCAGCGCGGACTCCTGCCACCGTTTCTGTCGCAACGTCGTAAAGTCCTTCGCCTATGCCACCGACGAATTCGGTGACAGGGTTCGGCTGGTTGCCGGGCCGCGATTCCTCAACGGGCTTGGGTTTTACTTTGGGCGACGCACGCCTCACCGGCCGCTGGCCATCCCCCGCCGCCGTTTCAGCACGTGACGTTCCCGCCTTTGGCAATGTCGAAGTCCTCGACTTGCTACGATCCCATAAAACAGGGGCGCCATCGGAACTGGTCGGAGCCCGGCGTTTCTCACTGCTAACCGCGTCGGTCCCGCTCGCATTATAATGGCGTCCCGCGCCAGCAAAGGTGAACCGGCCGTCCTCTGGATCGTGCCACGGATTGAATTTGAGTTCGAGACCGTCAGGACTGAGCGCGGGCGGCAGCTTGCCGGTTCGCAGCCACCATGAAAAAGCGCTCGACCGCTTACCGTTGGAGGTTTCGATCATACTGCCCCCTTGCCATTGCAGGAAGAACATATAAGGAACATCTTGCAAAAAGTCAAGCCTGGGACGCGACAGCCCCGCGCGCTGGTGCCGGCCTTTGTCTTCTATGAGGTAGGATGTCACGAGGATGGTGCCCCACAGAGCTCGAAGGAGAGCACTCAGATCGTTGGGAAATTTCCCTGCCACGGCTTTAGAGGGTGGCAGCCTAACTCACAACCCAACGCCTCCGGCAGACCCGG
>CAJYHD010000266.1 GCA_913773715.1 uncultured Sphingobium sp. | reverse complement strand
GAAGACTTTTGGTGTTGCGTCTCGACAAAAGTGGCAAGCACGGTCGCTCCGTCTCGGATCACATGGCCAAGTCAACCGGTCACTTCCCAGACCGTCCATGAGGGCCGATAAATGTCGCAGGCGACCGTATTCAGAGAGGCTCCATGCCTACGAATTTACGAATGGACGAAAAGTAGTTCGCCATCCTGGTGAAAACCATCCAGGATGGGACGTCCTCGGTGTCGACGGACCGAATTGCCATCTGCTCGATCCTTGTCGCAATATCCGCAGTTGTTGCATCGTGGATCATCTACAGATCGCAGAGATCGTCGGACCGCAGGCGGGTGGTCGCACAGCTACATGCCGACTGGTGGTCCGAGTCAATGGCCGCCATGCGCACCACGGTCTGGACCGAAGCCGAACGTTGGCGCGTCGAGCGCGACAAAAGCCCGGCCATCCGGCACTACGCACATCGGGCGGGCGTCTGGCCGTCGGGAGGGCAGGAAAATCGGGCGCACGCCCGTGTCCTGTTCTTCTTCGCTGATCTCGAGGCGCTGATTGCGAGCAAGGTCGCCGATGAGCATCTGGCGATGCGGCTATTCGGCGTCGCGCAATACGGATGGTTCAGCGACTACTTCGACGCGATCTGCGGAGCGGTGAGGGCGAGAGCGCCGGGTCCAGCGGAACGACCACGGTACGTCGACGACCTCGCCGCCTTTGATCTAAGGCTGAAAAAGTGGGAACGACGGAGTAGCACGCGGGTGCATTGAAGCCCTCGTCGAACGACCGAACCCTCACGATCCTGCGACTGGGAACCGGGCGGCGACCTCCCGGATGCGGATCCGCGTCGCCTCCTTCCAGAATGGCTGATTGAGGTATTCGGGATAGCGCAAGGCGAGCGCATAGGCGATCTCCGCTGTCGCGTTTGCCAGATACGTGTCCTTGGTGATTTCGGCGCGCCCCTCCGCTGTTTCTAACAAAAGTGCGCGGACGCCTCCGATCGTCCCGCCACGAAGGTATTTGCGGAGACCCTCGACATGGTCGTCCAGATGGCCCGATCGGGAATCTTCGACGGCACGACCAGGCAACAACTCCTATAGCAGTATCCGCACCGAACCGTGGGCGATGGGTGCGGAATCGTCTGCCCTGACCAGTATGTTGGCACGCACCCAGGATGCGATCTGTTTCGCGAGTGCCGATGACGTGGCGGTCGGATCGTAGGGAACGTAAAGCCTGCCGATCAGATCGGACTGAAGCGCCGGTAGCGGCTCCGACTTCATCAGCAATATGGGCTTGCCGATGCCGATCATGTAGCCGGTCTCGAGCGCCACGTTCGGGTTCGCCGGACGACTGTCGAAGAAGGCCACGCCGAACGCGCAACCATGCATATAGACCCTGATGTTCTGCAGCAGGTCGGGATGATACGCCCTGTCTTCGGCATCGACGGTCAGCAGCGGCGCATCGGTTTCCTCGCTGGCGAGCACCAACGCCCTGCGGATCATCGCCTGCTCGTCTCCGTCCCGGAAGCTCATCATGACGAACCCGACCGCCATCGTCTGCGGATACCGGTAGTGGAATGACACCAGCCCACTGTGGAGATCTGGCGGCGCCGAACTGGAATGTGGTCGCTGATGCGGCATGATCATGGGCGGTTCCACGGGACGCAAGGACGATCGGGCGGGGCACGGCCGGCCGCTCGTGGTACGCCCAGGATATCGGAGGCTGCATCACCGGACCGTCGATGGCAACGCCGTAGTCCGCACGTAGCCCTCACGCCGGTGTCGCCGCATCGCCGGTCAGATTCGTATCATGATCAATGCGATCGACGCCGATGGAGGTTTGCGGAGCACGCCCGCGGCCATGGTGCGGTTGTGCGCGACCGGGACGGCCATCCTCGCCGACATCGCGGCGCGTGGGGTGCGTCCCACCGCAAGCCCAGTGCCGGATCTGGTCACGCTGCCGCCCCCCGCAAAGTGAAGCCCGACCGCCTTCCGCCAGAGAAATGCCGCACATGGGTGTCCGCGAGCCCCCCGCAACCGAAAAAATCCGGGCCGTGTTGCCGCTTCGCGGCTGCCCGCTCCACCCCGGTTTTTGCGGTTCCCTTCCGCTGACGCTCCGGTGCGGGCGGCTCTTTTTCGGCCTCCCAGGAGGTGCGCATCCGGCGGATAGGCCGCCGGGATCGCTCAGTTGGAGGGCTTGTCCCATGACCACTTCCCTTGCCGCAGCGCTTTCCGCGCTGGAACTCGGCCACCTCGAACCCCGTGTTGAAGACGTCGCCGGAATGGCCGCCCCAGCCCCCGAAGCGCTCGAACAGACCATCACCGCGATCTGGAGCGACCTGTTCGCCACTCTCCAGAATACGTCGCTCGAGCGTGACATCGAGGAGATGGGCTGGGCATTGGTCAACCTCTTCCACCGGGCCGCTGCCAAGAAGCACGCGACGATCGACCGCCTCACCGACGAGATCCGGCTGCTGCTGGCCGAACAGGACGGGTCGGAGATCAACACCGCCAATCTCGAGGACAGGATCGACCTGGCCAAGAAGATCGAGGAAGCCGCCACTTGCTACGAGCGGATGCGTGACACCGCGGCCGCCCTCTACATCCGCGAAACCGGCCGTTCCTGGATCCCGTCGAGCGGCAACCGCATCTCGCTCGGCGTCACCTCCGCCATTATCGACGGGCGAGCGTTCCTTCAGGCGCGCCGCGAGCGCCGGCGCGATGCCAATACCGCCCACGGCACTCCGGTCGTGTTCGCCGGCGGAAGGCTGACCTTCAGGACCGACGAGGACATGAAGATGTTTGGCGACAATCTGCTGCGTACCCTCAACGCGGTTCGCGAACGTGTCGGCGACATGTATCTCGTCCATGGCGGCGATATGAAGGGCATCGAGCGGCTGGCCGCCTCCTGGGCCGAACAGCATGGCGTCCAGCAGGTCCGCTTCAGCCTCGACCGCAAGCTCGGGGATCGCGCCGGTTTTCGTCGCAACGAGCAGATGCTGTCGCTGAAGCCCCGCTATGTCATCGCCTTCCAGGGCAACGGCGTCACCGAGCGCTTGGTGATCGACGCCAAGAAGGCCGGCATCCGCGTCGTCGATCGTCGCGGCCCGCTCGGCACCCCCCCTTCCGCTCAGAAGGCGCCAGACGACCCCAAGGTCGCCTGAGCGCCTGGCTGGGGCCGCCGGCAAGCCGGCGGCCACAGCCCTCACCGGTCCCGTTCATACCGGTCGGCAGGAAGAGGAGAGGCAGCGCGCGGGTGATCGGCCGATTCTGGCCCCTGTCCGGAGGATTCATGCACCCTGTCCACCCACTCCCCATTGGCGACCGAGACGATCGGACGCGGGGATCATGCCTCCGCCGTGCGACCCGCGTCGCGGTCCGAAACCCCATGCTGGCGCTTCCCGCGGTTCTCGCACTCACCCAGCTCGACCAGGATGTCCGCGCGACGCTGCGCGCGATCCTGCTCGATCTGGCCCGCGACGCGCGCGGCAGAGCCGAACAGAGCTGGCGCCGCCACCAGGCACCCATGGCGGCCTATTGGAAGGCCGTTGCGGTCTATGCCGGGCACCTCGCGCGGGTGCTGCGATGATCTCCCCCTCCGGCGACCCCACAACGCCGCGCTAGGGCCTGACCGACCCATGACAGCCCTGCCCAACCATGCGCGTCCGATTTACCTCGTCGCGTGCGTTTCGCAGAAGGGCGATTGTCGCGCGCGCGCAGCCGACCTTTACCGCTCGGATTGGTTTCGCAAGGCGCGCCTCTATGTCGAGCATACCGGCGCACCATGGTACATCCTTTCGGCCGCGCACGGTCTCGTCAGGCCCACACAGCACCTCGACCCCTATGACGCCACCTTGCACGACATAACGGTCGCGCAGCGACGTCTATGGGGCGAGAGGACGGCTCGGCAGTTGTGCCGCGAGATCGGACCAGACCACGCCGGCCCGATCGTCTTTCTCGCCGGTCGCTTGTACCGCGGACCGTTGCTCGCGTTCGCCGGCGAGCGGGCCGTCGTCCCCATGCTCGGCATGGGAATCGGGCAGCAGAAAGCGTGGCTCCTGAGCCAGGTCGCCGACCCGGGGATGCCCAGAGCGTCCGCCCCGCAATCGAACCTTCCCGCTGAGGAGAGCCCGCATTGTCGCTGATGTGTCGCAGCCACCGCGCGCGTAAGACCGCTTGTCGGCCTTCATCGTTCTCTCGTCAAAGGCGCTCGTACCTGACGTCCTGCGACGGTGGTGCGAGGACGGACAGCCTTCGGAGCCTCTTTCTACGCGCGGCCCTGCCTGCCGAGTACCAGCGCAGCACCATTGTTCTCTCAGCCTTCCGGTGTCCCTGAGGAAAGTCCCAGTGCGCCATCGTGCCGAGGTCTGGCCGATGGAGAGAGAGTCACCCTGACGTCCGGAGCACGGGGGGAGCGGTGACATACCGGTTGGCGCAGCGCCGAGCGATCGTGCCTTTGGGTTCCTGACTGATTGCGCGCCAGGGGTCATCCCCCTCTCTTTCCTGAACGACCTAAGCCGGCCGTCCGTCCCCTCCAACCCGCGATCATGCGGGCCGAGTTGCCGCTTCGCGGCTGCCCGCACCACCCCTTTGATCGCAGGTTCCCCTCCGCGTCTTGCGCCGCTCCGGT
>CAJYHD010000265.1 GCA_913773715.1 uncultured Sphingobium sp. | reverse complement strand
AAGGAAGGCCAGTTCGACTTCAGCTTTGTCCAGACGCTGCTCGACGAAGCGCGCAAGCATGACAAACGGGTCGTGTTGCTGTGGTTCGGCGCTTGGAAAAATACCGGCCTTTTCTACACGCCCGAGTGGGTGAAGCTCGACAACCGTCGCTTCCCCCGGATGAAGACACGTGACGGCAAGGATCATGACGTGCTGTCGGCGCATGGCGCGGCGACGCTGGCGGCGGACAAGAAGGCTTTCCTGGCGCTCATGACCTATATCCGCGATCAAGATCCGCAAAACACCGTCATCATGGTTCAGCCGGAAAATGAAGTCGGCAGCTACCGCAATCCGCGCGATTATGGCGCGGCGGCGGAAAAGCTGTTTGCGGGGCCAATGCCCGCTGCGCTGACGCGGGCGATGAAGAAACCCGGCGGCACATGGGCTGCGGTCTTCGGCGATCAGGCGGATCGCGCCTTCAACACATGGCATACCGCGCGCTATATCGAGGAACTGGCGTCGGCGGGGAAGGCGATCAAGCCGCTGCCAATGTACGTCAACGCCTCACTCGGCGATCCCTTCGCCGCGAAGGCCGATGCGATGGTGCTGTCCAGCGGGGGGCCGCAGGGCGATGTCATCGACATCTGGAAGGCGGCGACCCCTTCTATCGACATCGAGGCGCCGGACATCTACCAGCGCGAGAGTGCCAAGGTCGCCAAGCATTTCGACCTGTTTGCACGACCCGACAATGCGCTGATGGTGCCGGAGATTGGCAATGCGCGGGAATATGCGCGCTATTTCTGGGCGGCCTTGGGGAAGGGGGCAATCGGTTTTTCCCCCTTCGGCATGGATGATACCGGGTACTATAATTATCCCCTGGGCGCCAAGGCGCTGGATGATGCTACGCTTGAGGCGTTCGGCGCGAAGTTCAAGCTGTTGGCAGCTTCACCATGGGCCAAAATTGCGTTCGCTCATCCGGTTTGGGGTGGCGCGAAGCCGGACGATGGGTCGCCGCTCCACACGGTCATGGGCGATTGGGCGATTACGGCCAGTTTTGGCGAATGGCAATTCGGACAGAAATCCTGGTTTCCCAAGGCTGATGTTCCCGATCAGGCTAGGGAACCGGTCGGCGGCCTGATCGTCGCACAACTATCGTCCGACGAATTCCTCTTCACCGGCGATCACGTAAGGGTTAACTTCGATGCCAAAGATGGCAGCAAAGCAGGCGGCATGATCGTTCGGGTCGAAGAAGGACATTTCGACGGTGACAACTGGATCATGGACAGGGTCTGGAACGGCGACCAGACCGATTATGGCTTAAACCTCACCGATCAGCCGCGCTGGATCAAGGTCAAGCTGGGCCGGTATCGCTAAACCAGCGCGCTGCGTGCCAGCGTCAAATCGCGACTGGCATCGCCATCCGGTCGCGCAGGCTGGCGGCATCACGCTGCGGGGGCAGGCCGAACAGGCGGCGATATTCGCGGCTGAACTGCGACGGGCTTTCATAGCCGACGCGATCAGCGGCCTCGGCGGCGGCTACCTGTTCTGCGAGCATCAGTCGGCGCGCTTCAGGAAGGCGCAACTGCTTTTGATATTGCAGCGGCGTCATCGCCGTCGCACGGCGGAAATGATCGTGAAAACCCGACAGGCTCATGCCTGCCAACCGGGCGAGATCGCGTCCATGGAATGGCTCGCGGAAATGCGCTTTCAGCCACTGGATCGTCCGCGCGATCTGCGTGGTGCGGCTGTCGCTCGCAGCGATGGCGCGGATGATGCCGCCGTTGGGACCGGTTATGAGGCGCAGAAGCAGCTCGCGCTCGATGAGCGGGGCAAGCAAAGCGCTTTCCTGCGGCGCGCCCAGCAGTGCGGTGAGGCGCGTGGCGGCATCGACCAGTTCGGGTGCGGCGGGCGTCAACGCCATGCCAAAATCGCCATCCTGAATCTCGCGCGTCGGAATAGTCAGCAGCAACTCGCTCAACACATCGATATCGAAATAGAGGCAGAAGCAGAGATAAGGCTCCGCGACGCTGGCCCGCGTCACCATGCCGGTGATCGGCAGGTCCAGCGAGGCGACGAGGTAGCTGTCGGGACCGTAAGAGAGGATCGCCTCACCCACCATCACCTGCTTGGCACCTTGCGCGATGATGCAGAGCGATGGCCGTTGGAGCATGGGCACGGGAATACTCTCGCCGGACCAGCGCACCAGTGAGAGGCGCGGAATGGCGGTTTCCTCGATCCCGTCTTCGGACATATGGCGGATGATCTGATCGGCGAGGCTTTGGTGGATCATGCGATCGATAAAGCCATTCTATAATGTCCCAGTCAAACCATCCGCGCTGCATTCTGGAAAATTGGGCAATCATTCTGGAGCGCTGTGATACCGCCCTGCATCGTTCCCGACGCATAAACACCTCAACGGCATTCCGCCGGAATGAGGAGACAGACCATGACTATCGTAGGAAAAGTGATCGCCATCACCGGCGCGAGCAGCGGGATCGGCGAAGGCACCGCCCGCCTGCTGGCGGAGAAGGGCGTGCGGGTCATGCTCGGCGCGCGGCGGACCGACAGGCTGCAGGCACTGGTCGAGGAGATCAGGGCATCCGGCGGCACGGCGGAATTCCGCGCGCTCGACGTGACCAGTCGCACCGACTTCGAAGCCTTCGTCGCCGCCACCGAAGCGACATTCAGGCGGATCGACGTGCTGATCAACAATGCCGGCATCATGCCGCTATCGCTTTACACCAGCATGAAGGTGGACGAATGGGACGCGATGATCGACGTCAACATTCGCGGCGTCCTCCATGGGATCGCAGCGGCTTTGCCCCGGATGAAGGCGCAGGGCAGCGGCCACTTCGTCAACATCTCATCGATCGGCGGCTATCAGGTCTGGCCGACCTGCGGTGTCTATTGCGCGACCAAATATGCGGTGCGCGCGATCTCGGACGGGCTGCGTCTTGAAAATGACGACATCCGCGTCACCGTCGTATCGCCGGGCGTGGTTGAATCCGAACTCGCCAGCACGATCACCGACCCGGTTGCAGTCGGCGCGATGGACGAGTTCCGCAAGATCGCGCTGACGCCGGACGCGATCGCACGCGCCATCGCCTATGCGGTGGAGCAGCCGGGCGACGTCGATGTCAACGAACTGATCGTCCGTCCGGTCCGGTCGATGGTGTAAGGCGAAGGGGGGCGTCCATCGCGGACGCCCCCTTTTCGCTCAATGCTCGATCTGGCTGACGTCGCGCACCGCGCCCTTGGCGGCGTTGGTGGTCATCGCGGCATAGGCGCGCAACGCGGGGGACACTTCACGCTTGCGACCGAAGGGTTTCCACGCCTTCGCGCCCCGCGCTTCCATCTCGGCCTTGCGGGCGGCAAGCAGCGCATCGTCCAGATCGACCTTGATGACGCGGGCGGGGATGTCGATCACGATCGGATCGCCGGTTTCGACCAAAGCGATCAGGCCGCCTTCCGCCGCTTCGGGCGAGACATGGCCGATCGACAGGCCCGACGTGCCGCCCGAAAAGCGCCCATCGGTAATAAGCGCGCAGGCTTTGCCGAGGCCCTTCGATTTCAGATAGCTGGTCGGATAGAGCATTTCCTGCATGCCCGGTCCACCCTTCGGCCCTTCGTAGCGGATGACGACGACGTCGCCTTCCTTGACTTCGTTGCCGAGGATTCCTGCAACGGCTGCATCCTGGCTCTCATAAACGCGCGCCGTACCGTGGAAGACGAGGATGCTTTCATCGACGCCCGCGGTTTTGACGATGCAGCCTTCAGGTGCGAGATTGCCGAACAGGACGGCCAGGCCGCCATCCTTGGAGAAGGGGTGTTCCGCCGAGCGGATGACGCCGTTTTCGCGATCGGTGTCCAGCTCTTCCCAGCGTTCGCTTTGCGAGAAGGCAACCTGCGTCGGCACGCCACCGGGAGCCGCGCGATAGAAGTTGCGCACCTCCTCGCTGTTCGTGCGGCCAATGTCCCAGCGCGCGAGAGCCGAGGCGAGCGTCGGCGAATGGACGGTGGGCAGCGACGCGTCGATCAGGCCAGCACGCTCCAATTCGCCCAGGATCGCCATGATGCCGCCCGCGCGGTGGACGTCCTCCATATGCACGTCATTCTTGGCAGGCGCGACCTTGCAGAGGCAGGGGACGCGGCGCGATAGGCGATCGATGTCGGCCATGGTGAAATCAACCCCGCCTTCATAGGCGGCGGCGAGCAGATGCAGCACCGTGTTGGTGGAGCCGCCCATTGCGATGTCGAGGCTCATGGCGTTTTCGAACGCGGCGAAGCTGGCGACCGAGCGGGGCAGAACGCTGTGATCATCCTGCTCATAAAAGCGCTTGGTGATGTCGACGATCAGGTGGCCAGCTTCACGGAACAGGCGTTCGCGATCGGCATGGGTCGCTAGCGTCGATCCGTTGCCGGGGAGGGAAAGGCCCAGCGCTTCGGTCAGGCAGTTCCTCGAGTTGGCGGTGAACATGCCCGAGCAGCTGCCGCAGGTCGGGCAGGCGGAGCGTTCGATCGTCTTTACTTCCTCATCGGTGTAGCTTTCATCAGCCGCGACGACCATCGCATCGACCAGATCGAGCGCGACCTTCTTGCCGCGCAGCACGACCTTGCCCGCTTCCATCGGGCCGCCGGACACGAACACGACCGGGATGTTGAGCCGCATCGCCGCCATCAGCATGCCCGGCGTAATCTTGTCGCAGTTGGAGATGCATACGATCGCGTCGGCGCAATGGGCGTTGACCATATATTCGACGCTGTCAGCGATCAGGTCGCGGCTCGGCAGCGAATAGAGCATGCCGCCATGACCCATGGCGATGCCGTCATCGACCGCGATCGTGTTGAACTCCTTGGCGACGCCGCCGGCCTTCTCGATCTCGCGCGCGACGAGCTGGCCGAGATCCTGCAGATGCACATGGCCCGGCACGAACTGGGTGAAGGAGTTCACCACGGCGATGATCGGCTTGCCGAAATCGCCGTCCTTCATGCCGGTGGCGCGCCACAGGCCGCGGGCGCCGGCCATGTTGCGGCCATGGGTGGAGGTGGCGGATCTCAGCCTGGGCATTGCGTCGTGCTCCGATGCCGGGCTCCTCGCGGCCCGTTCGGCCGGCAACCTAGCGCCAGCGGACCTTCGTGCAAAATCGAATTCGTCGATTTCGACGATCGCTCCGGTCGATGATGGCCAGACCGTGCAGCCCGCCGGGCTTGACGCCGGCGGGCACCTGCCGGATCGAAAGGGCTATGC